>JABFSY010000083.1 GCA_013140395.1 Cyclobacteriaceae bacterium | reverse complement strand
GAGTAATTTAAATAAAATATTTGTTAATGATTAAAATTAGTTGGCTTAAAAAGTCGTAACGACCCGTTTTTATAACGGCTGCGGTTTTCGAAGCCGGGTCTTTGCCGGTTCGTTGCGTTTTGCGGAGGCAGGTCCCCGACACTAAACCTGCCGGCAGGAGTTGAAAGAAGATAACACTTTGAACTTGAACCTCACCCCACAATTGACAAGCATTTGTTAGTTGTATTGGTATCTTTTGTGTCTGGCTTTTGAAGCCCTCTTACACATAATTGCTGACTCAGTGGTCTTTTTGTTTCAAGGTACTGCGGTCAAGTTTTGGTTATTGGTCTTACTACACTGTTTACAGTACTGTTGCAGTACCCCAATAATTATAACTTGCAGGCTTCCAACCTGGAATATACATCTTTTGTAAGTCCTTAATTTTGAAGCCGCTGTCCTCTATTATTTCAGGAATATTTCTATTCAGATTGCAACCACCAGCAAATGGTTTCCATATAGGATTAATAGTGTCTTGTATTAACTGAACATTTTTGTCTGGCGCTTCACCATGTTCACAGAAAATTAGAGTCCCATCTTTTTTTAATACTCTACGCATTTCTAACAATGCCTTTCTTGTATTTGGAATTGTACAAAGTGAATAGGTAATCACAACTGTGTCAAAGCTATTGTCGGAAAATGGAATATCTTCCGCTGAAGCTTTGATATACTCAAATTTAAAGGGGAGTTTGCTTATGTCTACCTTCCCCTTTTTCCAATTATCCTCAGAAGGGTCAATGGCTGTGAGTTTAATAACTTTATCTTTATTATAAATAGGGAGGTTTAACCCTGGTCCAATACCAACTTCCAAAACATTTCCTTGTGCCAAAGGGATTACTTTTTCACGTTGTTTTGTATGTGAATTTTGTTTACACGCTAAATTTATTACACTTGGAAGGATATATTTTGAGTAAAAGCCCATTTGGCATAAATGATTATGTTACAATGTTATGATTTTTTAGGTTCGACCCGTCTTATCAAAATGCATACTAAATACAATGGTCGATACTAATTAAAAATATTTGTCTGATCAGTTTTTATACTACAATAGTTTTTGTTCTGCTTGAGCCCTTTGAATCCATTGCAAGTAACATCTGGTATTTGTGTTCGATCGGGGCTTTTGAAGCCGCCTCACTGCCTGCCCGTCCGTTGCGTCTCGCGGATGTGTGTTCCCCGACACAAAAACCGGCTACAGGCGTTGGACGAAGGTAACACTTTGAACTTACAACTCACCCCACCAATCAGTAAACATTGCTGTTAGTGGCAGGTCCTAACTTCAGGTAGTTTGTGATGTTGCCTTTCTTCTTTCCTTTTATTGGGAATTCTCTAATCTCTACTGAGATACTGCTAGTTAAGATCCTAACTCTCAAATAGCTTGGTGCTTTAGAAAACTAGTGCATTGGGTTTGTAAAGTGGTTTTTCAATTCATATAGATCGACATTAACCTCATCAAATTTACTTACAAGCGAGCGGAGATTTTGACTGTATTGCATCAACTCAATTACCTTATAAATGTGTTTTTTATCCTCTGCATTTAGGTACGAATCCAATCGATTTGTGTCTTGATCCAGTTCAATATTCCAGGAACAATATGTAGATCCATATAAATTGGCATATCTCAGGATTTTCGGGGTTGGGTTTAAGCAACGATTGTTAGCAAAATAGTGAAAATTGCTGGCTGTTTTGTTTGGTTATGCTTTCAAAAAGGTAATCACCACCGCAACGGCCGCCCGCAGATTGTTGCGAACCTGCTGCGGTTGTCAGTGTCCACTTGTTTCGCTTGGCCAAGCCGCATCTTTTCATAACTCTTTCCTATTTGTCTTGTTTTACAAAAGATGAAGATTTACAACCTCAAACGCACGCAGCTTTTGCCCATTTCATTGACAGAAGCCTGGGATTTTTTTTCTACTCCCAAAAACCTTTCGAAGATTACTCCCGAGCATATGGGGTTTGAAATTTTATACATTTCAGGAGGCGAAAAAGCCTATGCGGGGCAGATTATCAGATACAATGTGAGTGTATTGCCAGGGGTTAAGCTTCATTGGGTTACAGAGATCACTCAAGTAAAAGAGCCTCTTCATTTTATTGACGAGCAGCGCTTTGGACCCTACGCGCTCTGGCACCATCAGCACCATTTCAAAGAGGTAGACGGAGGGGTAGAAATGACTGACGAAGTGAACTATGCCATAGGGTATGGGTTTATCGGTAGACTGGCTCACTGGTTTTTTGTTGGCAAAGAGGTAAATCGTATTTTTGACCATCGCTACCAGGTATTGGAGCGATACTTTAAGCGGTAATGAACGGTTTATCAATATTTCTTTGCGCACTCATCATCATCGGCACATTTCTGGCAATGGAAGGAGTGGCATGGCTAACCCATAAGTATGTGATGCACGGGTTCTTGTGGACATGGCATCGTTCACACCATCGCGTTCATACACATGCGTTCGAACGGAATGATTTGTTTGCAGTCGTATTCAGTATTCCTGCCATGACGTTGATGATTATGTCTACCACGTTGTTCCACAGTGTGTATGTTTTCTCCATTGGTATTGGTATTATTTGCTATGGCATTTTTTATTTTGTTTTCCATGATGTAATTGTTCACCAACGTATTCGGTGGCTCCCCAAAAAGAGAGGAAGTTACCTGCAGCGGATGATTCATGCCCATTACATCCACCACAGCAAGCACACCAAAGAAGACTGCGAGGCCTTTGGTTTTTTGTACGCGCCCAAAAAATTTGAGCCCAAAAAATTCGTTCTGAAAAAGGAGCGCACCGAAACGCAGTAAAGAATCCCTGAATGAGCAACAAGTACTTGTACCTGTGGGTAGATTTTTTTACGATCATCTTTCCACTTGTCCTGAGTTTTTTACCAATCAATCCCGTCTACAAAAAATGCAGAGCTATTGTACCAGCATTACTACTGCCCGGGGCTTTATTTTTGATTTGGGATGTGTGGTTTACTTCGATGGGGGTTTGGGGTTTTAATCCCCGCTATGTGGTAGGCGTGTACATGTATAATCTTCCCCTTGAAGAAGTGTTATTTTTTGTTTGCATACCTGGCGCGTGTATTTTCACCTATGAGGCCATCAACTTTTTTTTTAAAAAGGAGGTGTGGGAGAAGTATCAAAGACCCATTTCACTGGCACTTTGTGCGTTGTGTATCATCCTGATTTTTACTCAATACGATAAGGCCTATCCGGCACTTACATTTATTGGACTACTGGTCGCTTTGATTTTTGTGCAGTGGATTTGGAAGCCCGCCTTTTTGGGAAGATTTTATCTGGCCTACGCCTTTATCGTAATTCCTTTTTTACTGGTGAATGGCATTCTAACAGGAACAGGTTTAGACGAACCGATTGTTTGGTACAACAATGATGAGAACCTCGGTATTCGAATTGCCACCATTCCGGTTGAGGATGTCTTCTATGGGATGCTCTTAGTATTGCTGAATATCAGCCTATTCGAGTTCTTTCAAAAAAAAAGCGTCAAGACTAATTCCTGACGCTCTTTTAGTATTTGGATGCTAGATAAGACTAGGCAGCTACTGCTTCTTTGGTTAATTTTTTGGACTCAACTTTCTTTTTCATTTTGTTGATCTTCCTGGAGTCTTTCTTCATTTGTTTGCCCACGACAGCCGCAATTTTCTTCGCGCTGCGCTCGACCAATTTGTCAGTCTTCTTAGTGGCTTTTGAAACTCCCAATGCTTGAATCGTTTGATGTAAAGAGTCAACCAATAAATTTTTTACTTCTTTTTTTCCTTTTAAAATGAGTTTTTCCATAAACGTCTTTGGCTTGTGTGAACACGAAAGTAGTATGTTACCCATATATTACCAAAAAGTTAAAAAAGCTTAACATTGGATTACTTTTTCTGCTCAATTCGCTTGATTTCTGGGTTTTTTCGGATCAATTCAAATTGGCTTTGCACCTCTTCTAAACGTTTTACCGTGAGTTCATATACTTCACCCTGTTGGTCGGTCGGTGGTGAATCGGCACTAAATACCTGACTTTCTTTGCCTAACGCGAGCAATCGTTCAAGCACCTGTGCACCACTTCTAAAAATATCCCATCGGGCTCCGGTTTGATTGATGTCAAACAATACCGCTTCAAGTTGATAGATTTTTTCTTCCAGTGCCGCGGCTTTTCGGTCACCCTTTTTCGCCAGCAACACAGTTCGCATTTTCTCCATGTCGCCAATCAATTGCAAAGCCGTCTTGGTGGCTGTATAAAGCTTTACGCCAAGTGCATATTGCTTTGCCATATTATCTGCGGTTGATTGGGTATTGGGGTCTTTTTGTAAAGACAGCGCTTGGTTGTACTCTTTTCCATGTGCCTTCAACACAATAGTATAATTGCCAACCGGCACCATGGGGGGAGTAAGACCTGGGCCAATATCTAAGTCAGGTATAAACAAATTCCGCTCGCCTTTATCATCTAGTACCACCCAATCTTTTCCACGTGGTTTTGTGAGCAACTTGGGCATAGCGTGTTCTTGCAATCGCAGGTTCCACCACACCCGTTGGATGCCAGGTTGATTCTTAGCTTTCAACTTTTGAACAAGCTCGCCACTTGAATGGTACACCAAAAGTTCTACACTGTCTTTTGATTTTTCTTTCAGGTAGTAAGAAATAGCTGCGCCATCAGGTGGATTTTGTCCATTCACAAAGCTGCGATCTGTTTTTATTCCGTTTACATCTTGAAAGCGGTAAGTGGGCCTAACTGAAAATAAATGAGCCTCTCCATTTTTTATTTGCTCACTAAACTCGCGAATAGGTGTAATGTCATCCAAAATGTAAATTCCTCTTCCATAAGTACCGATCACCAGATCTCTAAAATTCTTTTGGATTTCAATTCCGTAAATCGGAACAGGTGGCAAATTGTTTTTCAGATGAATCCAGTTTTTTCCATCATCGGGTGAAAAATACAGTGACTTGTCAGTACCCAACCACAACAGACCTGCCTGTGCTGGGTCTTCTTTTATTTGATTGACAAAGTTTGAGTTCGATGCAGATAACTCAATTTTCAAACGCGTCCATGACTTTCCAAAATCGGTAGTTTTAAAAACATACGAGCCAAAGTCGTTGACGTGATGTGCGTCTACCGACAGGTAGCAAGTGCCTGCATCAAAATTAGAGGCATCGATATTTCGAATAGTGCTCCACTTTGGCAAGCCCGGAATATTGGCAGAAACATTTGCCCACGTTTTGCCACCGTCTTGTGTCACGTTCACTTGACCATCATTGCTGCCCGTCCACAATACACCTTCCTTCACAGGAGATTCTGCCATCGAGTAAAGCGTGCATCCATCCCATGTCATTAAATTATCATTGGCAATACCACCCGAGTTTTGCTGATGCGTTTTATCATTGGTTGTCAAATCAGGACTAACCACTTGCCAATTTTGGCCAACGCTATTTGTCTCATGAACAAACTGACTCCCAACCCACACGCGACCTTTCACGTGTTTGGAAAGAACCATCGGAAAATTCCAATGCCAACGATACTTAGCATCTGCCGGCTTAGAACCAATTTGCGTTTGTGGCCACACTCGCACATCGCGTGGTTGCATCGTTTTCAAATCAAACACATCCAGTCCTCCATCGTAACAGCCACTCCATACTATCGAATTGTCAAACGGATCGGGTTGCGCAAATCCACTTTCACAGCCCCCCACATCATGCCAGGCGCCTAATGGAATATTGTTACCATCCAAGTAGCGGCTTGGTCCGCGATAGCTATAGCCGTCTTGTCGATTGGAATATACATTATAGGGAATCTGATTATCAACGGCCACGTGATACATCTGCGCAATCGGTAGGTTGACGTTGCTCCAGGTTTTACCCTCATTGAAGGTCATGTTGAGACAACCATCATGCGCACATAAAATACGTTTGCCGTTTTTCGGATCAAACCACATGTCATGATTATCGCCTCCAGGTGCCCATTGATTGAATTTCTTGTCGAACGTTTTGCCACCATCCGTACTTTTCATTATGCCTACTGAGATGGTGTATAGTGTATTTTCATCGGCTGTCGAAACGCGCAAGCGGGTATAATAACCAGCGCGTTGCCCCATGCCGTGGTGTTGGTGCATTAACTTCCAACTGTCACCACCGTCTTCAGTTCGATACAGCCTTGGTTCTTTATCTTCCACCAATGCGTACACCACTTTTGGATTGGAGTAAGCTACGTCCAGGGATGTTTTTCCAACCGGATGGGTAGGGCCACTCTCTATTCCATTGCGCAGTGGTTGCCACGTCTTACCACCATCTTTTGTGCGATAGATGCCGCTGCCTGCGCCACCACTATTTAACTTCCATGTTTTTATTTCCACCTCCCACATCGCTGCATACAACACATCTGGGTTTTGAGGATCAATAGACAAATCTGAGCAGCCAGTATTTTCATTCACGAAGAAAACACGCTCCCAATTTTTTCCACCATTTACTGTTTTATAAACACCACGTTCTTGCTGCGGCCCATGTGTATGTCCCAACGATGCGACATAAACAGTGTTGGTGTCAGCGGGATGAACAATGACGCGGCTGATACGAAATGTTTTTTCTAAGCCAAAATTCTTCCACGTTTTCCCCGCGTCAGAAGACTTGTACACTCCATTGCCTACCGCGTGTGCTGGGCGGATCAAAAATGTTTCACCCGTGCCAGCCCATACTTGTTTAGGATTAGACGGAGCAATTGCTAATGCGCCAATAGAAGAGTCTTCGGTTTCATCAAAAATCGACTTCCAGGTGGTGCCCATGTCCTCCGTTTTCCAAATACCACCACTGGCCGCGCCAGCGTAAGATACCATCGGGTTTCCAGGTTCGCCTACTGCAGAAATCATTCGATTGCCATCAGGACCGATGAAACGGAATTTGAGATTTGAAAATGTTTTCGAATCGAATGATTGGCAGAAAAGATTGATGGTTGTAAACCAACAAAGGACGACTAGTAAATATCTCATGGCTTTTATCGGTTGCTAGCCCAAAAGATAGAAAAGAGATTCGGTTTTTATCTGATAATTTTTAGCGGGCGAGCTAGTTTTCCATTGACGGTAAACTTTAGCTGACACTTATGCTATTGATTGCAAACCAAATACTGAAACTCAGGATGGTTAACCATTAGCTTGAACCAATATGTGTATTGATCAGGATTTGCTGCCATTTCATTTGCCAGATCAGCCATCGAAATAAATTTCCAGGCTTCAACTTCCTCAACGTTAACAACGGGCTCTCCATCGTAAATACCCCTGAAGACATAGTCGACTTCATGCTCAATCAGGTTTTGATCGAGATTTGTCTGGTACACGAATTTATAAACAAACTGCGGAGAAAGCTCAATGCCCATTTCGTAGCGAAGTCGTTTTCTGACAGTCAACTCAATTTCTTCCTTTGGCGTAGGGTGGCTGCAGCAGGCATTTGTCCATAAGCCTCCGCTATGATATTTAGTGGCTGCCCTTTTTTGGATGAGCATTTCGCCTTGCGAATTAAATACGATCACCGAAAAGGCTCTATGCAATTGCCCTTTCTCATGCGCCTCCATTTTTTCCATGATACCGATGGCATTGTCGTTCTCATCCACGAGTATCACCGAATCCATCAGATCAGATTTAATTGGTGTCTGACGTAGGAATAGGCTAGGATCGATAGCTTCCGTCTGTTCCGAACCCGGATTCGTTTGGTCAACACGGTGCTGCTGGGTGTATGTTTAATTTTTTCAAACAACGCCAAGTAGTATAAGTAGGCCACGTAAACGCCAAACCTTGCCGACCTGGGTAGTTGCTTGATTCCTTCATAGCCCGCTTTGAAATCGGCTGCTATATCTTCTTCAATGTGATTTTTAGTAGAGTCATTGAAGTCTGATAGATTTACGCCCGGAAAATAATTCCGGCCCATTTGGGTAAAATCAGCATTAAGGTCTCTAAGAAAGTTTATTTTTTGAAAGGCAGAACCCAACTTCATAGCCGATGGCTTTAGTCGTTGGTACATCGCCTCATCGTTATTGCAGAAAATACGCAAAGTCATCAGGCCAACCACCTCGGCCGAGCCAAGGATATATTCATTGATCCCGGTTTGATCGTACGTTGTTTTATCTAAGTCCATTTCCATACTTTTCAGAAACTGGACGTACAACGATTCTTCAATGCCAAATTGATTCACCGTTTTTTGAAAACTATTCAAAATTGGATTGAGGCTGATTTTTTCTTTAATAGCTAAAAAGGTATCTGCCTTAAACCGTTCGAGTAAGGCCTCTTTGTCATAGTCATGAAATGTGTCTACAATTTCATCGGCAAAGCGCACAAACCCATAAATGGAATAAACGGGGTCGCGCATTTCTTTTTGCAGGCAACGAATCCCCAATGAAAATGAGGTGCTGTAGGCCCGTGTGGTGAGGCGGCTGCAGCGA
>JABFSY010000020.1 GCA_013140395.1 Cyclobacteriaceae bacterium | reverse complement strand
CTCCAAATCGGTTGATGAGAATAAACATCGCTCCTACTTTAACTAACAAAATGATTAAATAATAAATTGGGAGTGGGCGTGAGTATTTAAGGGCTGCATACGGAAAGGCAACAAATAATCGCATCGATCGAAAAAGATAAATGACGGCTGCAAAAGGCAATATTGGGATCGCTTGTTGATACCCAGGTTTTGTAAACACAAATTCAATAACCATTGGAAAAACAAAGATACTGGCACTTACTAACAACATTGCAACTGCCGTGAGACCGTGATAATATCGGTTTGTTTCAATGGTGTTGTGTTTCTCTTTTTGCAAGGCAACCACTCCCAATACCTTTGGATAGAAAGATGAATTCAAACCTGTTAATACAAACTCGATAGCCAGCATGCACTTCAATGCCAAATCATAAACACCCAAAGACCCAATTGAAATAAATAGCAGCAGAAAAAAACGATCATAATAGTTGATAAACCATTGCTGCAATTGATAAATCACAGATGTATTATTAAACGAAAACGTGGTCTTAAGCAATTGCCAATTGAAATGAAAACCAAATTGCCTGAAAATAAAACTCAGCACCCATGCCGCAGATATCAGCGTAGCAATTAACTTTCCACCAATGGGTCCCCACAAACTTTCCGGGGAAAGGAAAAGACCCGCAATAGTCAATCCAGCAATCAAAGAAAATGAAAGCACATTCGACCAAAGGAATAGAACCGGCTTCTGCTGTGTTTGCAAGAGACTATTGTTCACTTTTAATAAAGCCTGAAAGATACCAGTGGCCACGGACAGCAATCCAAACGGATAAAACACAATCTCTTCTTCCTTAAAAAGTGAACTAAAAATCCAATTGCCCAGAAAGGCTAATGATAGTCCTGATACAAAGCTGAGTAATAGAATAAAAATAAATGCAGAACTGATAAACGTGGAAAGCTTTTGGGGATCTTGTTTGTAATCGTGGTAGTTGATGTACAGTGAACTATCAAAACTGTACGTGACAAAAATCTGAACTAACAAAGAGACGCTAAAATAGATCGATAGTGCTCCAAAAATCTCTACGGGTAATTTGCTATAAAACGGTAATAAAATAATAGCGCTGGCCACGGGCAACGCTCCCGCCAGTGTGTAGATAAATGAACTTTTAATAAAATGTTTACTGATCAAAGGAAATCAAATTTCAGGCGCTAAGATACGAATGAGTTGCTGGGTTAGTTGCTTTCGCGAATAAACCATGTTGGCAGCATTTGGTGTCAAATCCCCCTTTGTCCATTGTAGGTAAAACTCCTGAATCGCCTCCTTGATTCCCACTTCATTACTTCGTTCGAAAATCTTACCACCACCTGATTGGGAAAGAACCATTCCGGCATCTCCATCGACAGGGCCAATCCCTAAAATAGGATTACCTGATGCGAGGTATTCGAAAAATTTACCGGGCAGGTTACCGGGCGCTATGGAGGTGTGGGCAAGCACCAAAAGCTGTAGATCCGTTTCACCATAAAGTTTCAGCAATTGAGCATGTGGTACCTGATCGACAAAGCGAGCGACTGATTTTAGAATAATATCGCTCATCACATAAGACTTAAAAGTCGAATTGACATTCCCTATAAACTCAATCAACACATTTTGTTGAAATAAATCATCCTTCAAACAGATGGCTTTAATTACCTCCATAACAGGCCTAGGATCGCGAAGCTCGTCCACGACACCAATATGGCGAATGGTGAACTTACTCGTTTTTTGATGTACAATACCTTTGAAGTCATCTTCATCAAAACCATTGGTAATTAAATCCACCTGTCGTCCACTCAGCGCTTCCAATCTTTTCACATGATAGGGAGCAATCGTTATAATCCGATCCGCCATCGTCAAAACTTTTTTCTCCAAATTTTTGTGACGACTTCTTGCAAGGCGGGTCAGTGAAAGTGTGTCCAGTAAGTCCCATTCACTCCATGGATCACGAAAGTCAGCAACCCATTTTAAAGATGGATTTTTCTCTTTTAGTTTTAAACCGATCAAATGAATGCTGTGTGGTGGTCCTGTTGTTATTATTCGATCAATTTTATTTGACTTAATAAAATCCTCCAAAAAAGACACCGAAGGCTTGACCCAAAATATACGAGCATCGGGAATAAAAAAATTGCCCCGAATGAATGAACTCAATTTCTGAAAAATTGATTTCTTTCCGGTGGAAATAAAGTCACTCTGTTTAACTGATTTTTTTCCAGCTATTTTCGAAATCTTAAAAAACAAATAATAGGGTTCCCAAATAGGAAGTTTAATCACCTCCACCGACTGGGGCACGTCTTTTAGTAATGAGTTATCTTGAATTGTGAAGGAGGGATTTTCCGGAGTAAATACAATTGGCTCCCAACCCATTTGGCTTAAATACTTCACGAATTTTAGCCAGCGTTGCACACCACTCCCCCCACTAGGAGGCCAATAATAGGTGATGATCAATACTTTATTCAAAATTCAAGATTCAAAGTATACAAACTTATCAATTTGAATTTAGAATGTCATATTCTGATCTATCTCTTCTGGTC
>JABFSY010000398.1 GCA_013140395.1 Cyclobacteriaceae bacterium | reverse complement strand
AGTAAAGTAGCGATGCAGATCATTGCAACCGTCCAGTATTCTTCTATCAAGAATCCTTCGTGCCAATTCAAAGAGATCAATAATGTCGAGATATTGGCAATGGTGGCCACACAAATCCAGGACAGATAAAATAGAAAGGGTAGTTTTATCAATACCCATTCGGTTTTGGTAAACTCGCAGTTCTGTAGGAGCAGAAAAATCCGCGTGAGTGAATACAACAAGATCAACATAACCACTACCGAAGCAGCGGTAAACAAATAATGCCACACCAAAATCCAGCTGGCATTGGCCAGACAGGAAAGCAGAAACCACAGTGATAGCTCTTTGAAATACGGTTTGTCTTTGATTACAAATTGACCGACCACAAATGCAATCAGCAGCAGATAGATAATACTCCATATCGAAAAAGTAAAACCAGCCGGGGTGAATAAGCTTGGATATAAATTGGAGATTTGACCGGTATTCATCCCGTTAATAGGCAGAATGTTAGCCAAGGCGTTAACAGTCAGCACAGCGGCTAGCGCAACGATGTTTCCGATTAGGAGTGTTTTTTGGGCTTTCATACTTGATATTTAGCATTGGTAATAAAGTCAATTGTCCGACAGCAACCAATTGTTAACTTGTACTTTCAAAATTTAAAGCCATGCATAAAATCTCCATTTTGCTCATCGCAACCGGTTTACTAGCAGGTTGTTCTTCACCCAAAGAAAAAGTTTCACTCATGAAGTATCCACCAACTGAAAAAATTAACACGATCGACACGTTATTTGGGACGCCCGTCAATGATCCCTATCGGTGGTTGGAGAACGATACGGCCAAGGCGACAGGCGATTGGGTCAAAGCTCAAAACGAAGTGACCTTTGGGTTTCTAGATAAGATTCCCTACCGAGCGACAATCAAAAAAAGGTTGGAGGCACTCTATAACTACGAACGACTCAGCGCGCCTTTTAAAGAAGGTGATTTCTATTACTTCTACAAGAATGACGGACTCCAAAATCAAAGTGCCTTATATCGTAAGAAGGGTGAAGACGGAACGCCTGAATTATTTTTAGACCCCAATACGTTCTCAAAAGACGGAACCACCTCGATGGCGGGAATATCTTTTTCGAAAGACGGCTCTTTGGCTGCCTACCAAATTTCGGAAGGAGGCTCTGATTGGAGAAAAGTGATCGTCATCAAGACGACCGATAAAACGGTAGTCGAAGACACCTTGCGGGATGTAAAGTTTAGTGGACTTGCCTGGAAGGGCAACGAAGGATTTTATTATAGCAGTTACGATAAGCCAAAAGGCAGCGAACTTTCAGCGAAGACACAATATCATAAATTATATTTTCATAAACTGGCCACCAAACAAAGTACAGATCAGTTGATTTTTGGCGGAGAGAAGACACCTCGCAGATATGTTGGCGCAGGTTTAACAGAAGATGAACGTTTTCTGGTTGTATCGGCTGCAACAAGCACAACGGGCAATGAATTATATGCACAAGATTTGAAGGACCCCAAAGGAAAATTAGTAACCATAGTTGGCAATTTTGACAATGATCATAACCTGGTAGACAATGATGGTTCGCGCTTAATCATTCAGACGAATCTGAATGCCCCCAACAACAAAATTGTATCGGTTGACTTTGCAAAACCCGGGATAGAAAACTGGAAAGATCTGGTGCCAGAAACTGACAACGCAATGCAGGGTGTAGGCACTGCGAACAAAAAAATGTTTGTGAATTATTTGAAAGATGCAAAGACATTAATCAAGCAGTATGATTTTGAAGGAAAATTAGAAAGAGAGGTTGAGCTTCCGGGTATCGGCACGGCAGGTGGATTTGGAGGTAAAATCGCAGACAAACAGATTTACTATACGTTCACTTCGTTTACCTATCCTTCTTCTATTTTTAAATACGATATCACATCCGGCAAATCAACATTATATGAAAAGCCGAAAGTTGATTTCAATCCAGAAGACTACGAGACGAAGCAAGTATTTTACACCAGCAAGGATGGAACCAAGGTGCCGATGTTTATTGTGCACAAGAAAGGGTTGGAGTTGAATGGCAAAAATCCAACAATGCTGTATGCCTATGGTGGATTCGGCATTAGCCTTACGCCTTCTTTCAATACATCTCGTATTGTTTGGTTAGAGAACGGTGGGGTTTATGCACAGCCCAATTTGCGTGGTGGTGGCGAGTATGGAGAGAAGTGGCATCTGGCTGGTACCAAAATGAGTAAACAGAATGTGTTTGATGACTTTGTTGCAGCTGGAGAATACTTGATTGCTGAAAAATATACCTCTAATCAATACTTAGCGATTTCAGGTGGATCTAACGGAGGTCTGTTAGTTGGAGCAACGATGGCGCAACGCCCCGATTTGATGAAAGTCGCATTACCTGCCGTGGGGGTAATGGATATGTTGCGCTATCATAAATTTACGGCTGGTGCCGGATGGGCCTATGACTATGGTACCGCAGATGATTCAAAGGAAATGTTTGAGTACTTACAAAAGTACTCGCCTGTTCATGCGCTGAAGCCTAACACATCTTATCCGGCTACAATGGTAACAACAGCGGATCACGATGACCGGGTTGTTCCAGCTCACTCATTTAAATTTGCTGCTGTACTACAAGAAAATCATGTGGGTGATAATCCGGTGCTGATTCGCATTGAAACGAAATCTGGGCACGGTTCGTCCAATTTATCGAAGGCGATAGAAGGAACAGCTGACCAGTATGCCTTCACCTGGTATAATATGGGGGTTATTCCACCGCTTGCGAAGAAGGATATGTAGTATTGCTTAGCTAACTTTTAGCAAAGAAGCCCTGGATAATTTTCAGGGCTTCTTTTTTAATGTGGCTCTTAGCACTTTGTGATCGAAGACTACGCCAACAAACAAATCAGACTTGTAGGGAACCGCTACGCTGGATGCGGAAAGTTCTTCGCCTTCGTTCAGGAAAATTTCTTCAACGGTATAGTTTGCTCCACCCGTGGCCGGAGTTAGTTTAAACACTTGAGACGGAGATTTATTGATTGAATCTTTGGCATGCCCAATGAACTTTAACATTTTCGGGTGAGACGCAATCCACAGGTGGTCTTCATCATCGACATGAATGTTATCAAGACCCGATTCAAGATTCAATTTGTCGAGTAATTTCAATTCACCCGTTTCTTTGTTTCTGCTAAACGTGAGTAGTTCTCTACCAGTGGTATGAGTCACGTATAATTTGCTTCCATCATTTGAAACATTCACCCCATTTCCATAGGTCAATCCTTCGTATGCTTTGGTAAACTGAGCACCATCATAGTATAGAAGATAGGACCACGGTATTCGTAGGTAATCTTCCACTATGCGCATTTTTCCTTTTTTTGTACCGTGATCATTAGTAACGTAGAACTTGTCTGTGTCTATGCCCACTACATCATTAGGACAACACATGGAGGGATCGGAGAACGATTTTTGATGGAAAAGCGTGTCATTCTTGAATTGAAAAAGTTCAACATTATTTTCTTCATTGCTGGGATGGTTTACAATGAACAAGTAGTCGCCACCCCCTTTCGAGAAAAATGAAATGCCATGCGGGCGAAATATACCTTTGTATGTGGTAGGCAATTTCCTGGGAACAATACCGGAATCAAGTTGTAACAAGTAGATTCCCCCTTCAACAGGGTTCCCTTTCAATTGTTCCCATCGATCGGTAGAGGAAATAAATAGCAACCCTTTTTGGTAGTCGACATCCATATCTTCAGTTCCGGGCATGGTGGTGTAAATGGTTTTGAAGGTTCCCTCTAAGTGTGGCTTTAATGTTTTGAAAACACCCGCACTATATAATGTATTTAGGATGTAAAGGACAAGTATGATTACAAACGCGCTAAGAAAAATATACACTCGTTTTCTTTTCATAAGAATGGAAAAATCGTTGCTATAAAGGTAGCATTTCAATTACAGAACTAACCTAAGAGCAACTTTAAAACTATAACGTGTCAAACTGAGCTTGTCGAAGTCTCCCATGATAATCTAATGCACACCATCAAACCAATCTTTGAACTCGCTCACCTTTTCGCGGCTCACAATGATTTCTTTGTCCCAGGCAGGTTGCGTAGATATTTTTAAACGACTGTTTGAATACATCACCACATCTTGAATGAAGGGGATGTGCACAATATATGATCGGTTCACCCGAAAGAAATTTTTTGGATGCAATACTTCTTCCAGTGCCTCCAACGTAAAATCAACAATAAATTTTCTAAGCTGGGTCGTCACCAGATACACATCCCTTCCATCGGCAAAGAAGAAAAGTACCTGATCGATTGTGATGGAACGGATGTGGTCACCTACTTTTACCATAAAACGTTCTTTGTAGGTTTTAACGGTGCTGCTTTCCGCTAACGATTTTATTTTCTCTTGTTTGGCTTCCGTAGTTGCCATCTGCGCACGCAGGTTTTCAAATTTTTGCAGGCTGGCACTGAGATCTGTGAACGTAACCGGTTTTAGCAGGTAATCAATGCTATTTACTTTAAAAGCCTCTAGTGCATATTCATTGTAGGCCGTTACAAAAATAACCGGTTTTTGAACCGCTACTTCTTTAAAGATATTGAAGCTCAAGCCATCCTTCAGTTGAATGTCCATAAAAACCAAATCGATGGATGATTGATTTTCTTTTAGCCAAGCAATGGAATTTTCTACAGAGTCGCAGACAGCCTTTACTTTAATATCCGTACTGTATCGTTGAAGATAACGCTCCAGCTTTTCGGCCGCAGGGGTTTCGTCTTCTACAATCAATATGTTTAACGATAAGCTCATGCGGGTTCAGAAATAGAATGATCTACGGTGATCATCGGAAATTTAATATAATTTTCTCGCCCCGCCTTCACTTGTACAAAAGGGCGGTCACTATAAACAGAATAGGATCTCTGCAGACGCTGAAAAGCCTCCAGGCTATCCGGATGAAGTTGGAGTTTGTCGTTCAGTTCATGGTGTAGTACAAAATACTCTTCGTCTTCTTGCGCGAGCGTGAGGGTTAAGGGCGCATCGGATGAAATGAGCGTATTTCGAAGCACGCTGTCTATGGCGGTAATCAATGCGCCCGGCATCAATTCAACTCTTTCCGCGTTCTCCATTTTGTTGATCCAGCGAATGGCATTTTTATGTTTTTGGTTGGCCAATCGGATTTGGTGTTGAATGGCGTGAATTTCTTCAGATAGTTTCACAAACTCTTTTTGTCGGTGAATCAATTGGTAGCGATACAGCGCGGCCAGACTATCTATTAACTCTTCGGCTGTGTCTGTCTTTTTATGAATGCACAAAATCAATTCTTCCAGACTGTCGTATAGTAGATCCGGATTGATATCTTGACGAAACGATAAAAATTCTGACTCAAGACTCTCGCGCAATTTATGCTCTTGTTCTATTCGAAGAGTGTTTTCTAAATGAAGGTATTGATTGCCCACATACAGCGCATTATACAACAGAGCCGTGAGCACGAAAATAATTCCGAAGATCCACAACTCCCGTTGGCTGATATCGAACCCGATGACCCATTGGTAATACTGCGAGATGGCCAATAGCACCATGGCCACGCTCACCAATGTAGTGGCAACCACTTGAATGGCGATGGGGTTCGAAGCACTTTTTGAGAACCGATTCAACAAAACAATCGTCAACCTCATCGACTCGAATGAAATCAGACTCAAGACAATGCTGACATATACCTCCTGATTGCTTGCCAGCGTTGCGATTTGGGCTACGTTATTGTTGATCAATAGAATAATGAGATAGGCAAACACACCAAACACGGGAGGGGCCAGCATGCGGAAAAAGGGATTGTGAACAAATATCTTCTTCATGCTTTTGCGAATTTTATTTTTTCCTTTTTCAACACAGGTAGTTGCACCAAAAATTTGTCATCATCCTTAACGATGACTTTCTCTTTCGTAAAAAATCGATACCGTTTGTGAATGTTCTCTAGTCCAACCCGAAAACTGGTGATGGGCTGCGCGGCCGTTGTTTTGGAGTTAGAGATCAGAATATGAGTATTATCTTGTGCGCTGATGTACACAAACAAAGGTGTTTCTTTGCTGATCTTGTTGTGCTTCACTGCATTTTCCACCAATAACTGTAGCGTCATTGGTGGCACCTGGCTATCCAGAATATTTTGTGGAATATTGATATCGAGCCGTAAATGGTACTCATATCTCACTTGCAGTAGAAAATAATACGCTTTTACAAACTCCAATTCTTCGCGTAAGGAAACCAGTTTTTGTTTTTGGTGCGACAGCACATAGCGAAACGTATCTGCCATTCTGCGAATAAATTCCTCCGCCACTTGTGTGTCTTTAAAAAGCAGCGAAGAAACCGTGTTGAGACAGTTAAATAGGTAATGCGGGCTGATTTGATTTTTCAACGATTCAAACTGCAACTCAAGCTGCCATCTGTCCGATTTCAGTTGCTCAGCTTGCGTGACGGCATAGTGATAGTATGAATAAAACAATCCATAGAATATCTCGTAAATAAATACGACTAGTGTAAAGACGATGGTCAGCTTTAGTATTTCTTCGGCAGTCAGCCCAAAGAAATAGTTGCCTGTAACGTTTATAAAAAGCACGACCAACAAAATATTGGTTAGTAAGCCACCCATAAAGCGGAGGAGGAAATTATTCTTCCAATCGATGATATGGTTGAACAGTCGATCGACCTGGAAAATAGAAAAACCGATTGCGTTTGTGAGAGCGATAAACATTAAATACTTCTTCCAAAGCAATCGGGCGGAAGCCAACGAGCCGTTTTCGCTGTAGTAAATAAAGATAAAAAGCAACACGCCCAACCCCGTACACCCGAGGGCAAGCAACCCATGCTTTCTCATGACGGGCGGGATGTTACTAGTTGGAAGACGCATGACGACTTGAAGATATGGATTTTCGTCATCATAGAACTAACTGAAATCATTTTTTGGAGCAATCGCGCTGAACACCTAGAAAATTGGGTTGAATCTCAAACGCAACTGGTTATTCAATCGCCCGGATGATGCGGCCGTAGTAGGTCTCTGATTCAACCCGCTTCGCTGCCGTGCGGTAAGCCTCTTTCAAAGAAGCATCGTTGAGCGCTTTTATCTTGTAAGCTGCATCGGTTAGCACTTCGGTGATGTAATGATCCGAACCAATCTTTGAGGTAGCTTGCAATACTGATAGAATGTTTTGCTTGCTCAGGTTCGGCCGCTCCAAGGCGGTTTGTAGAAATACCGACATGTAGTGATCGCTTCCATTGCCGCTCACTGCTTCCATCAATTTTTGAAAAGACTCATCTGACAATATTTGACGTTTCACAATTTCATTCGCCACATTGGTGATGTAGTGATCCGACTCGATGGAAGAGATCATCGGGATCAAGTTGTTCAATGCTTCTGCTGAAAGATTTTTTTGTAATAGGTTCGTAAGCACTTCCGCCTTGTAGTGGTCACTTTCAATGTCTTTGATCGATTCAATAGCCTTTTGATACGAGGCAGCCGATAGCCCCCGCATAGCCAACGCTTTGTTAAGCACCACACTGCGATAATGATCAGAGCCAATGGTTTTGGTGGTGTTGATCATCTCACCCACAACCCCATCCGTTAGATTCGTTTGCCTGAGCAGTGAAGTCAATACTTCTGTTTTGTAATGGTCAGAATCCATCGTGCCGGTAGCCTGCATAATGATCCGGACACTTTCCAGGGACACAGGTCCACTGTGCAACGCCTCCTTGATCACTTCTGTTTTGTAATGGTCTGAGTCCATTCTGCGAGTAGCGGCAAACAATGCTTCAGTGGCTTCTTTGTTCTGCATGAATTTCTCCACGTTGTTTTTTAAAAACTCCGCCATGTAGTGATCTGAATCTATCGTGCCGGATATGCCGTTGGCGATCATTCCAAATTCTGCTACTGGCACATTTTGTTTCATCAGCAGCGAAGCATAGTGTGCCTTCACATGATCGCTTTCTAAATTCCTGATTTCATTCACCACAGAAGTGGCGCCTCCTTGTTTGTAAAAGCGATTCACGCGACTCTCTGCACCAATGGTAGTGGTTCGCACCAACTCCAGCATTATTTCTGAGAGCCACTTGCGCCCCTCCGGTTCAAAAGCCACTTTAGAACGACCCTCGTAGTACTCACGCTTCAGGCCATTGCCTTCGGGCGTAATCACGATGGAGCGCCTGCTTCCAAAGACTGTTTTGGTGATCTCCAGGTATCCATCGGGCGACATGCTTTTGATGTCTTTGTCGTTGTCCGTTATTTCAATCTTGCCACGCATCTCCACGTTGAAGCTCGATACCCCGTTGGAATGGCGAAAGGTAGTTTTGCGATCGGTGCGGCTGGATGAGTAGATTCCATCTTGCCCACACACGGTGATGCTAATGGACAAAAGGATGATCGATGCGAGAGTTTTCATAGCACAACTTGTTTTGGGTGCTTAACGTCACAAAGGTGGGTTGGCGTTGCCC
>JABFSY010000488.1 GCA_013140395.1 Cyclobacteriaceae bacterium | reverse complement strand
GTATTGAAACTCAAACTTCGAAAAGGGGACTGCCTGCCTAGCCGGACAGGCAGGCTTCACGCCATCACACTTTCCATCGCTGGTGTTCGCAATGACGGTGAACCTACGTCATTGCGAGCACCGAGAGCGGGATTTTGTGGGGTAGAGCGAAGCAATCTCATGTAGAGAAACACAAACTTAGAAATTGGGACGGCCTCACCCCATTTCGCATTCCATCGCAGGTATACGCAATGAAGGCTTATGCTGCCCGGCAGCAAGGTCTTTTATATCCAATTATTAGCAATCGCCATCCGCACCATCTCCACAGTATTTTTGGCGTTTACTTTTTGCAGCATGTTTCTCCGGTGAGTTTTTACGGTTTCAAGGCTCAACGTAAGTTTGTCTGCAATTTCTTTTGTCGAAAGCCCGCAGGCGGTTTGGTTCAGCACTTCAAGTTCGCGTGTGGATAAAGGGCATTCTTCTTCAGTAAATGAATCTTTCAATATGGTTTTAAAGCCAAAGCCTGATTCGTAGACGCTCAACGAATAATTCATGCGCGTATCTGACTTATAAGCACTGATATCAGTTGACGCGAACATAAGTATCAGCGGTTCGTTGGATTGGTTGAGTTTTAGAATGTGACAGTGTTGTAGAACTTTTTTTCGAGTTCCATCTTTACATGTAAAGCGAGCATCGTATGAAAACCGTGCTCTCATTTTTTCTTCATTAGTTAATTTTTTCAGAACGGCCTTTACCCGAAAGATGGCCTTTATCAACCTTACCGTATCCATCAAATGGGTAATTTTGTAGGCGACACGCAAGCCCCCTTCACGTATTTCCTTAGGGGAATATCCTGTCAAGTCCAAATTGCTCTCGCTGATGTAAAGGTACTTCATTGTGGAGGCATCTAAAATTCGTACGGCCTGATTGGAAAAAACCTGCAGCCGTTGAAACTGTGGGCTTAGTAAAAAATTGTCGATGAAAGATTGTACTTCAACAGGATCGGCATCGGTTTGGGTGATGCGGATGAGATTATCGTATTCACTATTGTCAAAGGAGGTTTTCACAATCAGACCAGCCACTCAATTCTCTTTCAGCTTAATCATACAAAACACCGCGTAGTTGATCATATCTTGATAATTGGCTTGAATGCCCTCGCTCGCTAATGTTTTGCCCTTGTTATCTTCGATTTGCTTTACGCGGAGAAGTTTCATCAATACAATATCAGTCATTGAACTCACACGCATTTCGCGCCATGCTTCATCATAGTCGTGATTTTTGTTTTGTAGCAAGTGAAACGTCTCTTCTGCGGCTGCGTCATACAGGGGCTCCAATTCAGCAAAAGTTAAATCGAGCTTATCTGACTCCTTCAGGCGGATTTGAATCAACGCAATGAGGCAGTAATTGATGATGCCAATGAACTCATCTTTGATAGGATCTTCTACCTTTTGCACCCCCTTGTCTTGGATACTGCGAATGCGTTGAGCTTTGATGTAAATTTGGTCGGTGATGGAGGGTAGTCTCAAAATACGCCAGGCTGTGCCATAATCATGGGTCTTCTTGGCAAACAGCGTTTTGCAGGTGGCCATCACCTCTTTATATTCGTGCAGGGTTTTTTCGTTCATAGAGCAGAAGTGATGCAAAGTAAATTATTTTCGGTCAACAAAACGCTGAATATTCAGGGCAGGCTAATTGATCTGTCCGTGCCTAAGGTAATGGGCATACTGAATGTAACACCCGATAGTTTCTTTGATGGCAGCCGCTATCAATCACCCACCTCAATTTTGAATCAGGCAGAGAAGATGCTGCTGGAAGGAGCTGATTTTATTGACGTGGGCGGGTATTCGTCCCGTCCCGGTGCAACCGATATTTCGATAGACGAAGAAATGTACCGAGTGATTCCGGCCATCGAGTTGATTTCAAAACAATTTCCTCAAGCCATCATTTCAATTGATACCTTCCGATCTATCGTGGCAAAGCGAGCCGTAGAAGCTGGCGCTTCGTTGGTCAATGATATTTCTGCCGGAGAATTGGACGTTGAGATGGTGCCTACGGTAGCGGCAATGAAAGTTCCATATCTGGCCATGCACATGAAAGGGAACCCTCAGACGATGAAGCAACATGCCCACTACCAAGATCTGTTGCTAGAAGTTGTCACCTACTTCCATGAAAAGATAAGCCAATTCCATCAGGCCGGAATCAAAGATGTTTTAATCGATCCGGGTTTTGGGTTTGCTAAAACAATCGAACAGAATTTTGAATTACTGAATCACGTAGACCACCTACTGCTACTCGGTAAGCCTCTCGTGGTCGGCCTCTCTCGAAAATCAATGATTTGGCGAACACTTGGTACAACTGCTGAACACGCGCTCAATGGCACAACTGCCTTACACTCCATTGCATTGATGAAAGGTGCGAGCATTTTACGCGTGCATGATGTAAAAGAGGCGGTGGAGGTGATCAAGCTGGTAGGCAGGGTCAATAGTCCATAGCCGATTGTCCATCGTCTATAGACTATCGACCATTGTCTGCATTTTCTTAACTTTGCCTTAGATGCTGCTCGCATATAAAATCGGTTTTTTAGATATCAGCTGGGTGGACGTGGTGGACGTTGGCCTCGTGGCTATTCTATTATACCAAATTTATAAGCTGATTCGGGGGAGTATTGCGGTAAATATTTTCCTGGGCATATTAGCCCTTTACTTGGTCTACCTGATTGTTCGCGCAGCACAAATGGAATTGCTGGCCACCATACTGGGGCAGTTTATGGGGGTAGGCGTATTGGCTATGATTATTTTATTTCAGCCGGAGATTCGAAAGTTCTTATTGTTGATTGGCCGAACAACAGAAATCAATCGTGGAAGCATCTTGAAAACACTGGCTAACTGGCGAAGTGACTACCATGATGATTTCGATGTGCATCAATTGATTGAAGCCGTAAAGACATTAAAGGCAACGCGGACCGGGGCACTCATTGTTTTCTCACGCGACATGGAATTGAAATTTTATGCAGAGACAGGCGACCCATTAGGTTCGGTGGTGAACAAAAGGTTACTCTTGTCGATATTTAATAAACAGAGCCCTTTGCATGATGGCGCAGTTATTATTTATAAGGGACGTATAAAGGCTGCACGCTGTGTACTACCAGTGAGTGAGAATGATCATTTACCCTCTCATTTTGGACTACGACATCGCTCGGCTATTGGAATGAGCGAGGCAACGGACACATTAGTCCTGGCGATTTCAGAAGAAACAGGGCGTTTGATATTAGCGCGAAATGGAAAATATATCCGAGGGTTAAAGCTGAAGCAAGTAGAGCAAAAGATATTGGAGTATTTACATAATTCAGAGCCGAAGACGTGGGAGGAAGTCCATACCGAGCCGGAGCCCACCGAATCACAGGAGGTAAAAGCGTAAGTAAATGAAAAGGCCCAATGTCAACATAAAACTTACGGTTGCTGATTGGATAAGTGAAACCTTTTCATTTTTGTTTGTTTTAGCAATTATTGTGTTAACAGCAACAAGTTACTCCAGTCTTCCAGAGACTATCCCAACACATTTCAATGCGAGTGGTACTGCCGATGGGAGTGGAGGGAAATGGTCTATTTTGTTGTTGGCTTCGGTGGGCATAGCAGTTTATGGTCTTACTACTTTAGCCGTTCGATTTCCGATGTTGATGAATTATCCCGTGACGATAACTCCAGAAAATCACGAACAGCAGTACTTGAATGCAGTGAAATTAATGCGAGCAGTAAAGTTGATTGTGACAGGTATGTTACTTTATTTAATCCACATGGTCATTCAAAACGCGCGAGGAAATTCTGAAGGCTTGGGATGGTTATTTTTACCGATAAGTTTGCTTTTGGTTTTGGGATCTGCAGGATATTATTTGTATCGCGGCTACTCAATCAAGTAGTTGAATCATCTTTCTTACATTTCCATGAGGTATTTTTTTCTTTTATTTTTCATCGGACTGGTTGCCTCAGCAGTTAGTCAATCAATAGAAACGGTCATTCAAAAAGGACATGAGTTAGCAGTTCTTTCAGTGGCGATCAGCCCCGATAGCAACTATGTTGCGACTGGCAGTAGAGATAAATCCGCAAAGCTCTGGGAGTTGAGTAGTGGTAGAGAGGTGCGAAGTTTTTTGGGTCATCAAGCCTCAGTCAACAATTTGGAATTCAGCAAAGACGGAAAATACCTCATCACGGCAAATGGAGATGGCACGGCAAAAATTTGGGAAGTAAAAACAGGAAAAGAAATGAGTACCGTGAAACCGGACGAAGAGCGGATAACGGATGTAGCATTTGATCCCAACGGAAAATTTTTTATAACAGTCGGCTTTGGGCAAAAAGCGCGGGCCTGGGATTTAACAACCAAGAAATTGGTGAAAGAATTTGACGCAGACGGCTATGCCGGTTCGGGGGGGCTCATTCACGTTGCAGTTAGTCCTAGTGGCGAATGGTTGGCGGTGGGCGAAGATGGATTCACAGTCAATGTTTACCGCACGTCAAATTGGCAAAAGGCATGGACGTTTAATCAATCGGAACTTCACTCCTCTTGTGGAGGCTGTTATAGCGATGTGAATTTTACACCAGATAGTAAGTATCTGTTAAAGGCTTCCAACAATGACGAGGTAGCAAAGTATGATCTAACCACTGGAAAGAAAGTACTGACCTATCAAAAGAAGTCAAGTGATTTGCGCTCTGCTGTTTATAGCAGGGATGGCAAACGAATGGCACTGTGTGGCGAGAAAATGGTGACTATTTTTGATGCGGTAAAGGGCGATTCGCTACGAACAATTATCCCTGACATCAAGGCGGAATTGAACCAGGCAAGTTTCACTGCGGATGGGAAACGATTGTTGATTGCATGTGACAACAATATTGTGTTGATGTATGATGTGGCCACCGGGAAAAAAGTAGGTGAACTTTCTGGTTTTCTGAACCAACGCGACAAAGGGGGGCTTAGCTATGATCCCAACTCCTATTGGGACTCTTACATTGCCAAATATATTCGATACAAAAACAATTTGTTACTGAGTCCGGATAGTAAAACGTTGCTGAAAGGCAAATTCGGTAATAAACTTAAGCGCTGGGACATTGCGTCCGGAAAAACCGCGATGGAATATGTAGGGCATGAGAAAGCCGCGTTGTGCTATCAGTATAGCCGCGATGGAAAAAAATTATTGACAGGCGGAGGTGACGGGAAAATCATTTTGTGGAACGCGGAAAAAGGAGATACGCTATTGACAATTAAGTCTTACGATGATCCTATTTTTGATATTCACTTTAGTAGTGACGAAAGTCAAATCATCAGTAGTAGTTGGGATGGTACGCTCAAAATTCATTCCGCAGTAAATGGCAGGCGTCTTCATTATTTTAAGTTAGCTGAGGGGTCTGCTTATCAATCATTGTTTAGCCGAAACGATTTGTATGTTTTCACAGCAACATTAAAGGAAGGGACGGATCGACTTCAAATGAGGGAAGTTGATACCCAGAAGATCATCAGAACGTTTGAGGGTCACACGGATGTGATCTCTTCTTTACAGTTATCGAAAGATGGAAAGCGATTATTGACCGCGAGTTGGGATGGTTCTGTTCGCTCGTGGGACATTGCCACCGGGCTTACAGAAAAGAAGTTGACCGCTCACCAGGGAGCAGTGCATGCCGCCATTTACAACCTCGCGGAGACAAATATTTTTAGTGCCGGGGCAGATCGTGTTATTCGAAAATGGAATGTAGCTGACTCAAAGGTCACTCAAACCTTTCAAGGGCACCAAGCTGAAGTGACCAGTTTACAATTAACAGCAGATGAGAAGATGTTGATTAGTCACAGTTTGGATGGGGTTACAAAATTCTGGGACCTGGCTTCTGGAAAGGAATTTTTTGAACACATACATTTTGGTGAAAAGGACTGGATGGTAAAAAACCCCAGTGGATACTTTAACGGCACCGAAAAAGCGCGCCAATACATTCACTTTGTAGACGGATTGAAAACCTATTCAGTGGATCAATTCTTTACGGATTTCAATCGGCCGGATTTACTACTCAAAATTTTTCAAACCAGGGGAGGGGATGATGGCTCCATGGGCATACAAGGGAAGTTACAAAAATCACCTCCTCCAACGATCAAAGTAGCTGCCATGCAAAGCAGTGAACTTGGCTACGCAGATGTGTTCATAAAGATCATTGACAATGGTGCGGGCGTAGAACAATTGAAGTTGTTTCACAATGGTAAATCGGTGACATTGGATCCTTCTGGAAAGAATTTGCCAAACGGGAAAGGGCAATCGACTACCTATCGACAGAAGGTCATTCTTGTAGGTGGGACGAATGTATTTTCAGCAATAGCAAACAATAAAGACAGAATCGAGTCTGATCCCAACTCTGTAGAATTGTTTTCTGAGCAAACAGGTCGAACAAGCACCTGCTATTTGCTAGCCGTGGGAATCAATCAATACAAAAATCCACGAATGGTGCTCAACTACGCCAAGCCAGATGCAGAATCTTTTGAAAAAGTGGTTGATGAGAAAGGGACGCAGTTATACAAAAATATGGAGGTTCATACGCTATATGACGAACAAGCTAGCCGTAGCGCGATCCTCAGCAAGCTTGACGAGCTAGCCGCAAAGATTCGACCAGACGATGTTTTTATTTTTTATTATGCCGGCCATGGGAGTATGGTGGATGATCGGTTCTTCTTTATTCCATCGGAGAGCTTGCGGCTTTATGACGTGAGTTCCTTGCAACGCGAAGCGATCGAAGGATCTTTGATCCAGGAAAAATTTAAAAATATTCAGGCACTCAAGCAATTGATCGTGATGGATGCTTGTCAATCAGGAGGCTCTGTAGAACTATTGGCCACAAGAGGAGCCGCTGAGGAAAAGGCAATTGCGCAACTCTCTCGAAGTGCCAGTATTCACGTGATGGCGTCAGCGGGAAGCGATCAGTTTGCCACCGAGTTCGCAGAACTGGGGCATGGACTTTTCACCTATCTTTTGATCAAGGGCCTGCAGGGTGAGGCAGATGGAGCACCCAAAGACGGAAAGGTGACGATCTATGAATTGAAGTCATACCTGGATGATCAGGTCCCTGAATGGACCCGCAAACTGAAAGGCAAGCCACAGTATCCCTACACGTTTTCACGTGGCCAGGATTTTCCGGTAGTCATTGGGAATTAAAAAACTAGTTAAATGCCCCTACTTTATCACGCCAAGTTCTTTTCCCACTTCTGTAAACGCTTTTATCGCTTTGTCGAGATGATGCTTTTCGTGACCAGCCGAAATTTGAACACGAATTCTTGCCTTCCCCTTTGCAACTACTGGAAAAAAGAATCCAATTACATAAATCCCCTTTTCTAGTAATTTTTCAGCAAACTTTTGAGCCAACGGTGCTTCATACAACATAATCGGTACGATGGGGTGTACACCTGGTTTAATATCAAATCCTGCACTGGTCATCTCCTCGCGAAAATATTTCGTATTAGACTCCAGTTTATCTCGCAAAGCCGTAGTTTCAGATAGCATGTTAAAAACTTCGATCGATGCGCCCACAATAGATGGAGCTAGTGTATTGGAGAAAAGGTATGGTCTGGACCGTTGACGAAGGAGTTCAATGATTTCTTTCTTACCGGAAGTGAATCCACCTGATGCGCCACCCAATGCCTTGCCAAGCGTACCCGTTATGATATCAACACGATCCATCACACCACGGTACTCAGGTACTCCGCGCCCTGTTTTTCCAATGAATCCGGAAGAATGACATTCATCCGTCATGACGAGCGCCTCATACTTATCAGCCAGATCACAAATCTTGTCAAGTTGTGCAATTGTTCCATCCATCGAGAAAGCGCCATCGGTCACAATGATAATTTGTTTGGCACCTGCTTTCCGCGCGTCATCCAATTGAGTTTTCAAATCGCTCATGTCATTATGTTTGTAGCGGTAACGCATCGCCTTGCAAAGGCGCACCCCGTCAATGATAGACGCATGGTTCAATTCATCGGAGATAATGGCATCTTGTTCGCCAAAAAGAGGTTCGAATACCCCGCCATTGGCGTCAAAAGCAGCTGCATACAAAATGGTATCTTCGGTGCCTAAAAATTCAGAAATCTTTTTCTCCAACTCTTTGTGGATGTCTTGTGTGCCACAAATAAACCGAACAGAAGACATCCCAAAACCGTGTGTATCAATAGCTCTTTTGGCAGCCTCAATCACTCGAGGATGTGAGGATAAACCCAAGTAATTATTTGCGCAAAAATTAACTACTTCACGGCCATCTGTGGTTTTGATGTCTGCCGCCTGTGGCGTGGTGATGATGCGTTCCTTTTTGAATAGTCCGGCTTCACGAATAGTGTTTAACTCTTTTTCCAGAACGGGTTGGAGCGTTTTGTACATAGAAATGATCTTTAAGTTACCGGCAAAGCTACGAATCGTATTTCGTAATTCGCACATCGTAAATTTCCCTAACTTCGCCCGCGCATTCGATGTAGTATGAAA
>JABFSY010000160.1 GCA_013140395.1 Cyclobacteriaceae bacterium | reverse complement strand
TTGCATTCGCGTGTCCGACAACGGAATTGGCATAACCAACAAACCTGCTACCGAGGTGTTTCGATTGTTTATGCGTGGATCTGATCGCTCCGAAACGGGTGGTGTAGGTCTGTATCTTTCCAAAGTGTGCGTGGACCGATTGGGAGGCGAAATACAATTAGAGAAGTCCAGCGGAGAGGGTTCTACCTTCTTGGTTGAATTGCCCACCGACTTAACCCCAATTCTGACCGAGCGCAGAAGGCTTCAAGACGTTGTGAGGAGAAAAGAGAGAGAGGCATTAGACGAGTTGAGAAAAATGCCTTCGGCTGACTAGTCTTTTTCTCTGCGCATTTTCACATCTTTGCGCAGTTTTCACGTCCTTTATGAGCAAAGCATTTAAAAGATATTTAGTTACGGCAGCATTGCCCTATGCCAATGGCCCCAAGCATATTGGGCATTTGGCGGGTGCCTACATTCCCTCTGATGTATACGTTCGGTATTTAAGGTCTTTGGGTAAAGATGTGGTATTTGTATGTGGAAGCGATGAACATGGCACCGCTATTCCGAATCAAGCGTTGAAAGAAGGAACGACCGCACAAGCCATCATCGATAAATACGATGCTCAGATTCGAACCTGTTTTCACCAACTCGGAATGTCGTTCGATATCTATCACCGAACCAGCGAACAAATTCATCATCAGACATCGCAAGAGATTTTTTTGAATTTATACAACAAAGGATTGTTAAATGAAGAGACGTCTGACCAATACTACGATGAAGAGGCCAAGATTTTTCTGGCAGATCGATATATTGTTGGCACATGTCCTAAGTGTGGCAATCCCAATGCGTATGGCGATCAATGCGAAAGGTGTGGTTCTACGCTAAGCCCACGCGAGTTGATCAATCCAAGATCGACACTTTCAGGTAATTCGCCCATTCTAAAATCCACAAAGCACTGGTATTTGCCTTTGCAGGATTACGAAACTTGGTTGAGTGATTGGATTCTGAAGTCGCACAAAGATGATTGGAAAGTAAATGTGTACGGGCAATGCAAATCGTGGATTGATGCAGGCCTGCAACCTCGCGCCATGACCCGCGATTTGGATTGGGGTATCAAGGTTCCGTTGCCCGATGCCGAGGGTAAGGTCCTTTACGTGTGGTTTGATGCACCCATTGGATACATATCGGCCACACGCGCTTTATTTGAAGAGCTGGCAAGTGGAAAAGCGAAATATGCTACGCCCCAAAGCAGTTTCATCAACCCCGCGAAAGAAGATTGGAAAACTTACTGGCAAGATAGAGACACTAAGCTTGTACATTTTGTAGGTAAGGACAATATCGTTTTCCACTGTATTATTTTTCCGATCATGCTACATGCCACGGGTGAATACATTTTGCCCGATAATGTTCCTGCCAACGAGTTCATGAACCTCGAAGGTGATAAGATGTCTACAAGCCGCGGTTGGTCGATTGAGATGCACGAATATCTGGCTGACTTTCCTGATAAGCCGGATGTATTGCGCTATGCACTGCTTACAAATCTACCTGAGACAAAGGACAGCGAATTTACCTGGAAAGATTTTCAGGCAAAGAACAACAACGAGTTGGTCGCTATTTTTGGGAATTTTGTAAACAGAGCGCTGGTACTTACACAGAAGTATTTTGACAACCAGTTGCCGAGCCGTGGATCGCTGGCCGAGGTCGATCAAAAGGTGTTGAATGATTTAAAAGAGTTTCCTTCCAGGATTGGCGCTTCCATTGAATTGTATCGATTTAGAGAAGCGACTGCGAACTTGATCGATCTCGCTCGTTTGGGGAACAAGTACCTGGCTGAGACAGAGCCTTGGAAACTGGCAAAGACTGACATGACAAGGGTGGCAACGATTTTGAATATCTCCTTGCAGATTGCTGCCAGTTTAGCCATAACCGTAGAACCTTTCCTGCCATTTACCGCGGAAAAATTAAGAGGCATGTTAAATTTTAAGAAATCGAAATGGAGCGATGCCGGTTCATCGGATTTATTGAGAGATGGGCACTCTTTAGGTGAAGCTTCATTGCTATTCGAAAAAATAGAAGACGAAGTAATACAAGCACAAGTCAAAAAATTGGTAGACTCAAAAAAGGCGATGGAGATAGCGAATCAACCCGTAGAACCCGCAAAAGCGGAGGTTTCTTTTGACGAATTTGCGAAAATGGATATTCGCATAGGCACCGTAGTAACAGCAGAGCGAGTGGAGAAATCTAAAAAATTATTAAGACTTCAAGTTGATACCGGGATTGACAAACGCACGGTGATGAGTGGAATTGCGGAACACTTTTCTCCCGAGGATATAGTTGGCAAGCAAGTGACCATACTTGTAAATCTTGCTCCAAGAAAGATTATGGGTGTTGAATCGCAAGGCATGATATTAATGGCGGCTGACAAAGATGGCAAATTGCGATTACTGCAGCCAAGCGAAGTGGTAAGTCCTGGGTCTACTGTTAGCTAAATTCTAAATTCGGTCTCCAACTCATTGAAAAATCTTGATGCCAAATACATTCTTACGGGCATCGCTTTTGCGCTATTGTGGGC
>JABFSY010000451.1 GCA_013140395.1 Cyclobacteriaceae bacterium | reverse complement strand
ATCGGCAAGCACCATGAAAAACAACAACGTGTTTCGTTCAATGTGTTTTAAAAAACGGATACCTAATCCTTTACCTTCTGCAGCACCTTCGATAATTCCCGGGATATCGGCCATCACAAACGACAACCCATCGCGATAAGCAACCACACCCAGGTTAGGCGTTAGCGTGGTGAAAGCGTAATCAGCAATTTTCGGCTTGGCTGCAGATACTACTGATAAAAGTGTCGACTTACCAGCATTGGGGAACCCAACTAAGCCTACATCGGCCAGCAAACGCAATTCCAAAATAATCCAATCATCTCTGCCAGGTTCGCCTGTCTGCGCATGCTGTGGTGCTTGGTTCGTGGGCGTGGCAAAATGAGAATTCCCTTTTCCGCCACGTCCTCCTGGTGACAAGATTATCTCTTGTCCGTGTTCGGTGATTTCACACACCATTTCTCCCGTTTCAAATCGTTTGGCGGTGGTACCAAGGGGCACATCTAAAATCTGGTCTTTGCCAAATGCGCCCGTCATGTTTTGACCTTGTCCTGCTTGCCCATTTTCCGCAAAGACATGCTTGCGATACTTCAAGTGGAGCAGCGTCCACATTTGCGAATTTCCACGGAGTATCACGTGACCACCCCGGCCGCCATCGCCACCATCAGGCCCGCCCTTATCTATAAATTTTTCCTGATGGAAATGCCTGCAGCCTGCGCCTCCGTGGCCAGAGCGTGAATTAAATTTTACGTAGTCGATGAAGTTAACTGAGGACATAATTGGTTGCCAGTTGCTAGTTACCGGTAACTGGAAACCGGAAACAATTGAGACTAATTTTTGTCTAACACTTTACAAATGTCCTCAAAAATAGTCTCTACCGCACCGATCCCATGTACCGTATTCAATCTTCCTTGCTTGTCGTAAAAAGGAAGTACGTGGACGGTCTTAGTGAAGTATTCGGTGATGCGTTTGTTTAGTTTTTCTTCTTCGTCATCCACGCGGTTTTCAGTTGTCCTGCGCTTTGCAATACGCGTCCGAACTTCCTCCTCTGTTACGTCCAACGCTACAATAAAATGAATGGCCGAATTATTTTCTTTCATGAAATGATCCAACGCCTCTGCCTGTGGCACGGTGCGGGGGAACCCATCAAACAAAAAACCTTTAGCCTGTGGATTTTTGTCTAGCTCTTCCTTCAACATCGCGATCGTGATTTCATCCGGAACTAAAGAGCCACTATTCATTATTTCTTTTACCTTTTTGCCCAAAGGTGTATCATTTTTCGTATGCCATCTAAAAAGATCTCCCGTTGAGATATGCACAAAGCCGTACTTTTGAATAAGCTTTTCGCTCTGTGTTCCTTTACCGGCTCCTGGTGGGCCAAAGAGTACTAAGTTTTTCATCCTTGCTAAGGTTTGGTTTAAGAAAAGACAGGCAAGATAGCGATGATTCTTTAATTCGACAATTCTGCATGTGATGGGTAGCAGTACGAACTAAGAGATTGAACGGTAGAGATCTTTCAGGTTTCTTCCCAGACCATCATAGTCCATACCATATCCCAATACAAACTCATTCTCCAGCTCAAAACCGATATACTTGACATCCACTTTTTTCTCTCTTGCGGGTTGTTTGCGTAAAAGTGAAACGGTCTCTACCGATTTAGCTCCCAGTTCACGCAGTTCAAGCATGATCTTTTCAATGGTTAGTCCGGTATCAATAATGTCTTCGACAATAAGTATGTCTTGATTGAAAAGACTTTCTTCATGACCTATCAATGTTTTCAATTGTCCTGTACTGTTAGTGCCCGAGTAGGAAGATATTTTCACGAAAGAGATCCGACAAGGAATGGTCAATTCCTTCATCAAATCGGAAGCAAACATAAACGAGCCATTTAAGATAGGCAATAAGACAGGTGATTTGCCCGCGTAGTCTGAGTTTAGTCTTCCAGCTAACTCCCTGACCTTATCTGCAATCACTGCTGAGTCGATCAACTTCTCAAATTCTAAATCTTTAATTTGCATCTTATCTAAGGCAAGTTGCAAAGATACGTGGTGCCATTCATAGGAAGAATTCTTTCTTAGATTACCAACAAGATATTATTCCATCACTCGATTGAAACGGATTGTTTTCAAAATCTATGAAGACAATGATTTTCTAATGTTTTCCGTTTTTAGATTTAGATATACCCATTGGCATCATTTCGCACAGCCATTCGGTACTCTAGTCTAATACGTATCATCTAGTGCAAATAGATTTTTTCGTTCTTTCCATTTTCCGCGCGTAAAGTCGGGGAACTCGATACTGGCCCCATTTTGCTTGATCGATGTTTCCGACAAAGGCGTAATAGCACTCCAGGTCACCGCGTCATACACATCTTGTGGAGGTGGCATTTTTCTTTTTACAGATTCGATAAACGCATTTAAAACAAACCAATCCATGCCGCCATGCCCTGCACCCGCTGCATCACTGCCGTATTTTTTCCATAATGGGTGATCATATTGATCCAACCATTTTTGAGCCTCTTCCCACCGATGTGCTTTTACACTCTTACCTTCAATGTATACTGACTTGTTCACATC
>JABFSY010000097.1 GCA_013140395.1 Cyclobacteriaceae bacterium | reverse complement strand
ATCTTATACAAATGGACAAATGCATCGAGCTTCTTTTCATCAGAACACTTATTAATGAATTCAATACCCAATTGGTAGATATCACGATCTTTCCTTTGCTTCACCTGATTGTTAAACTCCTCGAACACATCAGGAGAGATACCTTCCACATCCCGAATCTTGAGCAACTGTCTCTGCTCGTGTTCATCTACCACTCCGTCAGCGCTAATCAGTAAGTGAACCAGATAAAGAAGTCCCAGATGATAATCTCTTTGTGAATCCATACTTTTATTTGTTGCTGAAATATAGGATAAAGAACAAAAAGAAAATATTCTATTTTGATCAGGACATTACCTGATAGACAATGAAGGCAGATAGATAGGCCAGCCCAGTCATGTAAGCCAGTTGTATAAGTGGCCATTTCCAACCCTTAGTCTCACGCTTAACGATAGCCAGCGTACTCATGCACTGCATGGCAAATGTATAAAAGATAAGTAGGGACATTCCAACTGCGGGAGTGTAGCGCGGACCACCCGTTTCGGGGTTAATTTCCGAGCGAAGGCGTTGCTTAATGGTCGGCTGATCCTCTGTACTACCAATGCTATAAATAGTTGCAATCGTACCAACAAAGACTTCGCGCGCAGCAAAAGAAGTGACTAAAGCAATGCCTATTTTCCAATCAAATCCGAGTGGTCGTATCAGTGGCTCAATGCCTTTCCCCAACTTGCCAGCATAAGAATGTTCGAGTTTATAAGCGGCAACCCGATTCTCAATTTCGGCTTCCGACAGTTGTAAGGCGCTTGATTCTGCTCTCACCACACGTTTTGCATCATTCATTTCATCCACCGGGCCATAGCTTGCCAGCACCCATAGAATAATAGAGATAGCCAGAATAACGCGCCCTGCCTCGAATACAAAAGTTTTGGTTTTTTCTACAATGGTATACCCAACATTGGACCACCGCGGCATTCGATAAGTGGGCAACTCCATCATTAAAAAACTTCGTTCCGTTGTCTTAATAATGAATTTCATCGCCCAGGCAGAGAAGATGGCGGCTAAAAAACCCAACAAATAAAGGCCCATTAGTACTAAGCCCTGGTAGTTAAAAAATCCAAACAGTTTTACATTAGGAATGATGAGTGCAACCAATATGGTAAACACTGGAAGACGAGCGGAACAGCTCATAAAAGGAGTAACAAATATCGTGATGAGTCGCTCTTTCCAATTGTCAATAGTCCGAGTTGCCATGATTGCCGGTATGGCACAGGCCCATCCCGACATTAAGGGCACTACACTTTTCCCGTTCAACCCGAACTTGCGCATTGCCTTATCCATCAAGAAAACCACACGTGCCATATACCCGCTTTCCTCCAGGAGGGCAATACAGGCGAAGAGGATGGCGATCTGCGGAATAAAGATGACTATTCCGCCAATACCGGGTACAATTCCCTGCGAGATCAATTCAAAAAAAGGACCCTCCGGCAGTTCTCTTGATAAAACATTACTGAGCCTCGCAAATGAAGAATCAATAAAATCCATGGGTATTTGGGCCCAGGCAAAAATCGCTTGAAAAATAAGAAACAGCACCCCGAAAAAAATAATGTAGCCGCCCACTTTGTGAGTGAGTACTCGATCGATTCCATGTGACACTCTTTTCCAGTCGCGGTGTGAAGGCTTGACAATCGCCTTGTTCAACAGTTCCTGAATAAACCCATACCGCATCACCGTTTCTGCACCTTGATATTTGTGTGGAAAGAACTGATGTTCTTTCGCAACCGCTTTAATAAACGCACGCTGCTCGTGACTAAGGAAAACCAAATTATCAGTTTGCTGTAGAAAGTGATAAGCTTCGTAATCAGTAGCGAGGTTGAAATGATTTTTAATGATCGCGATAACCGGCTTGATTTCGTCTTCAATTTGAAAGACTGATTTCTTGGAAGCTGAAAGCGGCTCGGCTAAGAGTCTCTTCAGTTCATAGATCCCATGACCCTTTCGCGCATTGATCATTACCACTGGTACGTCTAACAGGGATGAGAACCGCTTTACATCTATACTCAACCCTGATTTGGCAGCCAGATCCATCATATTCAAGGCGACCACCGTAGGTATCCGCAAATCGATCAACTGTGTAAGCAGTAACATGCAATTCTTGAGGTTGGTCGCATCCGCAATCAACACTACCTTATCCGGGTAGAGTTCACTTTTTTGATCAGAGAAAATCTCCGTAACTATTTTCTCATCGAGCGTACGCGGGTAGAGGCTGTAGATTCCGGGGAGGTCAATAATTTCTGCCTGAGTGTTAATGTCCAATTGGCAAGAGCCCATGCGTTTATCAACTGTCACTCCGGGAAAATTTCCGATTTTTTGGTTAAGTCCGGTGAGGTGATTGAAAAGGGATGACTTCCCTGCATTGGGTTTACCTGTTAATGCAATTCGAATGCGGCCGTTTTCCATTAATTGATAACAGAAATAGTGGAGGCCTCATTGATGCGCAATGACAAATCAACGTCAGAAACGCTCACACAAATAGGATCGCCAAAGGGCGCAGTAAAATTAAAACGGATGGCTGTTCCCGGCAATAAACCCAACTCGAGCAGCTTTAGCCCAATTTGTTCGTCAGTAAATCCAGCTATAATGGCCGTTTCTCCGGGTAACATTTCCGCTACATTTTTTGCCATTGTTATTTAGACTGATTTTAAACTGCGCGAATATAGATGGCCAAAAAATGCAAAACAATGATTGCAATCAGTTTCTAGGGTGTTGGAATGGATCAATTAGGCCGAAATTTTGAATCCCTTAGAATTCGTTCCGGATTGTTGACACTCATCAATTTGGATAAGTCTTTCCCCCTTGCATTTTGCTCGGCAAATTTGTTGAAGATCTGCCAGCCAATCCAAACACCAATTCGGCCCGGGCATTGATCACCAATTTCTACGGTCGTGGGCCTTTCATCCAAATATTTTTGCTTGACAAGTTTTGACGTATTAAAGAATACTTCTTTTTCAACCAGGTGTTCCCAAATCAAATCTTGGTTTTCGCGTGCGCCAGATATCTCTTTGGACGTATATCCAATGAAAACACTATCAGGTACACAGGGCAACATTTGCTTTGCAAAGTAATAAGCCTTTCCATACGCAATCATGTCTGCCAAAACCGTCTTATCGTCTGGGTTAATACTATTAATACGGCTATCAATACCGTACAACAACATGGCCGAAGGCACCACAAAGTCCTTGGTATATCTGCGCGCCATATACTCATACATGTTGAGTTTATATTTAGCGCTTTTGCCCAAAAAATGATCGAGTCCAACGATAATCAACGTGTCGCTCACGAACAAGTCTGTTTCTAAACCGGTAATGACCGTTTCGATTCGCGGGACTTTGAAGGTTGTCGGGTAATAATACCTCAAGTTTGTAAATGCTCTGGTAAACTCTTGCTTCAAGGCCGATCCATCTCCAAATACTTTTTTCGTCTCCATCAACAACGTATCAAATGATGGGCTCGTAAATCGTTGATAGAGTTCGTTGATAAAAATAGAGTCATTGGGGTAGTCCTGATGATGAAAAAACACATCGCGCATCGCTTGATGTCGCGTAAAGAAACTGACCAATTGTTGTTTGGTTTCAATGGTTGGAATAGAATCCTCCAATGATCTATAATCAAGTTGGATATCAATAGAAGATGTTTCAGGCTGAAACGCGCACTTCTCCTCCTTTACGGATTCGCAAGCAGTCAAAAAAATCAAAGTGGCGAAAAGCAAAAAAATGGTCTTTTTCATAGGAAATATCTGCTGCGAAGATGCTCAGAATTTTACATAATTGTAAACGAACTGTATCCTTTTCCATTGCCCAAAATCAGATAAAAATGGCGACCTTCGCCACTTCATTATTGAACAACTCGTGGCTACACTGAAACACATTGCCATTGCCGGCAACATCGGATCCGGCAAAACTACACTGGCAGAAAAATTGTCCAAACATTACAATTGGATTCCCCTTTATGAATCGGTGGATCACAATCCCTATCTCCGCGATTTCTATGAGGACATGACCCGGTGGGCATACCATCTGCAAATCTATTTTCTGAACAGTCGCTTCAACCAAGTCAGGCAAATTCGTGAAAGCGAAAAAACCATCATTCAAGATCGCACGATCTACGAAGATGCTCACATCTTCGCAGCCAACCTCCACAAAAGCGGGCATCTGAATAACAGGGATTATCAGAGTTATCTCGATCTTTTCAATTCCATGACCAGCTTTGTGCAGCCCCCCGACTTGTTGATTTATTTGAAAGCAGATATCCCGAAGCTCGTTCAGCAAATTCAAAAGAGAAATCGGGATTTTGAATTCAACATAAAGTTAGAGTATCTGAAAACCTTGAACGAGCACTATGAAAAATGGATAGCGGGGTATAAGCACGGAAAGCTGTTAACCATTGACGTAAATAAACTCGACTTTGTTGAGAACACAGAAGATTTTTCGATGATCGTGGGCCGCGTTGATTTGGAGTTGAATAGCTTATTTAGTTAACAAAAAAGACGTCAGCCGTACACCGAAAAAGAACCGCTAATGATTCTTCACATATCCGTCCCATTTCTCCAGCACTTCCGTAAAATCGGCCGGTAAATCCGAATCGAACTGGAGAAACTTTTGTGTACTTGGGTGAATGAAGCCCAACGTTTTTGCGTGAAGCGCCTGGCGTGGAATAATTTTAAAGCAATTATCAACAAACTGCTTATACTTCGAAAATACGGTGCCCTTCAATACCTCATTCCCTCCATAAGTGGCATCATTAAAAAGTGTGTGCCCGATGAATTTCATGTGTGCCCTTATTTGATGCGTTCGGCCCGTCTCCAATTTGCATTCCAGCAGCGAAACATACCGAAGATCTTTCAACAGTTTGTAGTGTGTAATGGCCGTTCTGCCAAAATCACCCTCGGGGAAAGCTGTCGTTATTCTTCTGTCTTTTAAACTGCGCCCGACCTGAACATTTATAGTTCCCTCGGTTGGTTCAGGTACTCCCCAAACGATGGCGTTATAAGTCCGTTCAATGCTGTGATCGAAGAATTGCTTCGCTAATGAAGTCATCGCCAACTCTGTTTTTGCAATGACCAACAAGCCGGAAGTATCCTTGTCGATTCGATGGACCAAGCCTGGCCGCCCGGCATTGCCTTTCATTTCAGGAAGATTTTGAAAATGATAGGAAAGTGCGTTAACCAATGTGCCACTCCAGTTTTGATAGGCAGGATGAACCACCATACCTGCTTCCTTATTCACGACCAATAAATGCTCATCTTCAAAGACAATATTCAACGGAATATTCTCAGGCTTTACGTCCGTATCGCGTGGTGGCTCGGGCAAAGCAATCGTAATGACATCCAACGGATGAACTTTATAATTCGGCTTGATTGGCTTTTCGTTGACCCTGACAAAGCCATCATGAATGCCAATCTGGATTTTTGATCGGGTGGCGTTGGGCAGTCGATCCATTAAGAACTTGTCTATTCGAAGCAAACTTTGCCCTGGGTCGGCTACGATCCGATGGTGCTCAAACAACTCATCATCCCCTTCTTCCTGCTCTTCCGTTACATTCATTTCGTTTGTTTCTTTTTTTTCTTCTGCTGAAAATGGTATTCGTTCAAAATCGCTGCTTCGTTCAAGATTTGTCGAATCTGTTCTTCCCTTTCTTCTAACTCGGCCAGGCTATAGAAGTGTATAGATCGTACAAACTTTCTGTCTTTCTTTTCCAACAGTCCGTGTTCATTGGATAATTGGTGACCCCTTACAAAACCGATATATATTCCATCAAAAGTCGGACTTAAGTAGCACAAAGGCCCGTGGAAATAGAAGAACGGGATTTTATAGCTGATTTTCTCTTGAACATGTGGACCAATATCCAAAACCATGTTCCTCAAAACAGACATGATTTGCGCCTGAGATTGGGGGAGGGAGGCAATATAGTTTGAAACACTATTCAAGCCACAAAACTACTTTTTTAATTGGCCTTTTTCTTATCCTTTAAGATATCATCAATAATGCTATTAAAAACAGACATGATCAAACTAAATGCAAGCGCCCACCAAAAACCATCCACCGAAAAACCTGAAACAAAATGATCAACCAACAAAATGATAACAGCATTAATGACCAACAAAAACAACCCAAGTGTCATGAGCGTAATAGGTATTGTAAAAAGGATAAGAACGGGTTTTACAATCACGTTGGCGATGGACAAAAGCAAAGCAGTAAGCAAAGCTGTTTGATAGTCGGCAACCTCAACGTGCGGCAGCAAGTAGGCTGTAGCCAATACAGCCAAGCCATTGAGAAGAAATCGAAGGATGAGATTCATTATAAAAATTTGATTTCAATTTCCACTTTTATCAGCATTAATCAAACCGTACCTTCGCAGCCATGTACGCCATTGTTGATATCGAGACTACCGGGGGCTACGCAGATCATCACCGCATCACAGAAATTGCCATCTATCACCATGATGGCTTACAAATTACCGATCACTACCACACACTTTTAAACCCCGGTCGGAAGATTCCGCAATTCATCACCGGACTAACGGGGATTACTTCGCGGATGGTAGAAGATGCACCCGCCTTCGAAATGGTGGCCGAAGAGATTATGAGTTGGTTGAAGGATCGGATTTTTGTCGCTCATAATGCGCAGTTTGATTTCAGCTTCTTAAAAAAAGAATTTGAGGGAGTAGGGATTAACTGGCAGACTAAAAAACTGTGCACGGTTCGACTTAGTAGAAAAATCATCCCTGGTTTGGAGTCCTATAGCTTGGGTCGTTTAGCAGAGAGTTTGGGTATTAAAATCCCTGATCGACACAGAGCAGGAGGTGATGCACAGGCTACGGCACGAATTTTTTCGCTACTGCTTCAACGCGACCAGAATGGCGTCATTGCAAAGGCACTAAAACGGAATTCAGGTGAAACCATTCTACCGCCAAATCTGCCAAAAGAGGAGTTTGATCGATTACCAGCAAAAGTGGGTGTATATTACTTCTTGGATGCACATGGACAGATTATTTACGTTGGTAAAGCATTAAACATCAAGAAAAGATTAGCTGGACATTTCACTGGTGAGGCACGCGAATGGAATCGATCGAACATCCGGAATGAAATTCATCATGTAACTTATGAGCTCACGGGAAGTGAATTGATTGCCCTAATTCTGGAATCACAAGAGATTCGAAGACTTTGGCCGAAATACAATTTGGCTCAAAAATACAAAGTGGAGGAATGGGGCATCTATGACTACGAAGACCGCAATGGCTATTTGCGTTTTTGTGTAAACCTTATTCGAAAGGGAACCAAACCGCTGATCACGTTTAGTTCAAAGGGTGACGCCTGGAATTTTATGTGGGAAAAAGTAAAAACTTTTGACCTGTGCCCTAAACTGAGTGGACTTCAACTTGCCAAGGGTTTATGTTTCAGTCACCAATCGGGCGCTTGCAAAGGTGCCTGCCAGGGGGTTGAATCTGTGAAGAAGTATAACAAGCGCACACAAAAGGCGATTGATTCTTTCTTTGAGGCAGGGGAGTCTGTAGCAATTATTGGAAGTGGTCGAATGAGCGGAGAAAAATCTCTGGTTCTCATTGAGAATGGAAATTACATAGGCTTTGGGTTCGTACCGAAAGAGGAATCCATCAACTCCATTGACCTTGCACGTAATTTTATAAAGCCAAGCAAAGACAATCGCGTGGTTCAGAATTTAGTGAACTCTTACTTACAAAACCCAAGGGGTGCGGATGTAGTTGTTTTTAATTGAGAGCGCGAAACGCGGTATTCGCAACCACAACCCTGTCTATTCGTCCTCGCTTTTTAACATTGACCACACCAACTCTGATTCATACCCTTTGCCAATGACGAATCGGGCGATCAAATTCTTTCTCTTGAATTCATTTTTTTCTGTTACCTGACTCGCCTTTTTTCGGATGAGTTCTTTGAGTGTTCTTCTATAGTCGCTGGCGTCAATTTCTTTCAGTCCGCTTGCTACACACCGTGATGTCAAGCCTAGCATCTCCAGTTCTTGCTTGATTTTTAATCGCCCCCACTTTTTGATTCTGAACTTTCCACCGGCAAACGCCTTCGCAAAGCGCTCCTCATTCAAAAAGCCATCGGTTATGACTTGGGCGAGAATCTCGTCTACCTCGCTGGCATAGAGGCCGTATTCAAAGAGTTTATTTTTTACTTCTTTGTGTGATCTTTCCTGGTAAGCGCAATAGTGTTGAATTTTGACGAGCGCTTCTTTGGGCGACAAATGGATTTTCTTACCGGGTTGTTTCTCCTCAAGCATATTTTTGAAACAACAGATTAACGCCAGGGAAAAACCAACTTCACTCCTCTCTTTTTCCCTCCCGAGAGATCCAAAAATCCGCGCGTTCCTTTTAGATTTCCCTGAATATCCCAATAGTAATAGGTTCCAAATCTACCGTTGTTATAAGATTGGGAAGAGACATTGCCGATCCAAAAAGACGATGAAGAATTAAATGCATCGCCAGGC
>JABFSY010000517.1 GCA_013140395.1 Cyclobacteriaceae bacterium | reverse complement strand
CCAGCGCAACTTTACCGGAGAAAAAATTGAATTGACTTTTGATGAATACATAAAGCTAAAAGATCCCTCTGAAGAAATAATGGTCAGCCCCACAGTTGGCAAGGAAACAAAATTTCAAGTCAAGAAGAATAAATTGGTGATTGTTCCTAAGCAAAAGCTCGCTGAAAATACGACTTACAATATTTCCTTTAGAGATGCTGTTCAAGATATCAATGAAGGAAATCCTGTGTTTAATCTACGCCTAGCATTCAGCACCGGAGACGAGATTGACTCCCTTAGTGTTTCAGGAAATGTGTACCAACTATTTAAAGAAGAGCCGCCCGAAAAGATAACTGTTGCACTCTACCAGGCAGATACTTTCAACATCTTCAACCATCAACCCACTTACTTTACGCGAACGGATAAGAAGGGGAATTTTACGATCACGAATCTCAAAGCCGGTCTCTACAGGATTTACGCCTTTGACGACAAGAGCAAGAACCTCAAAGTTGAAAGCAAATCTGAACGATTCGGTTTCCTTACGAAGAAGTTCAACCCTGCTAACAAAGTTGATACTCTAAAAATTCCCTTGATGCAAGCAGATGCAAGACCCATTAAAATTACCAGCATCAGAAACACCACGCGCACCTCAAGCATTAGACTTAACAAAGCGATCGATAGCGTTCGAGTAGAAAGCGAGTACCAAAACTACTTTATCAAATACTTCGGAGATCAACAAAACGAAATCGTTTTCTACGGTATTCTAGAAGAGCAACCCCTCGAAGATTCCCTGAAAATAAATCTCCACCTGCAAGACAGCACAGGTAACAAACTTGACACGATTGCTTACGTAAAATCGGTGAAAGTTAAAACGATCAAAGAAAAATTTACGATCAATTTTACTCCGACACAGTATGATTATCAAGCCGGCACGATCACAACCACCGGAAATTTTAACAAACTGATTAGCAGTATCAATACAGACAGCATCTATATCCAGATAGACTCGACTCATTTTAAAGCGGTTGAAAAGAAAAACATTTCTATCGATACGCTCTACCACCGTATTAAACTTTCTGCAGATTTAAAATTGCCCAAAACAGCAAAAGACAGCCCTACCTCAAACCCGATACTGATATTCGGTAAGGGAGCCTTCGTTTCAATTGAACAAGATTCATCCAAAGCAAGAAATGAAGTAATCAGAATCGAAAAAGAGGATGCACTTGGGTCTCTCTCTGTTGACATATCCACCAAAGAGCAAAACTATATTCTCCAGTTGTTAAACGGGAAGGGCGAAGTGTTAGAAACTAAACCAAATGTAAAAAAGCACACGTTTTCATTTCTTAACGCTCAGGAATACAAACTACGAATTATTATCGACCGTAACGGCAATAAAAAATGGGACCCGGGAAACTTCGAAAAGAGTGTAGAGCCAGAATCTGTTATCTTTTACAAAACATTTGATGGTAAAACCTCTGTCCCCGTAAGAGCCAACTGGGAAGTCGGACCGTTGTTGATAAAGTTCTGAATAACCAAGCTACAACGTGTGGATTACTTCAAACCTAGTCACATGTCCTAAAAATAAAACAAACACTCTAGTCATACGTTGACAACTACTAGGTCTAACACAATCTACCAACTATAAAAGAGGCGTCTAGAAGTTATTCACATTCCACAACAAAATGTTAATTTAGCCACACTAGCCGCCAAACAAACGTAAACACGAATACTATTCCATATTTAATCAACCAAGCTATAAACCAGCTGAAGTTTTCAACATATCCACATGGATAACTACAAATACAAAAAATTTAAAAATTTAATATTTAATACAATACTAGCGCTCCTTTGTGCACAACTAGCAACTGCACAAGAAACTCAAGAAATTCAGATTGCGAATGAGTATCTATTGCGGGGTGAAAAAAATAAAGCACTGGCGGCTTTTCAACAACTTTCTAAAAATCCCCAAAACGCTTCATCTATCCACACTAGCTACTTCAACCTAATGATTGAGTTGGGGAACTTTAAACAAGCTGAAGATTACATCGAAAAATTGATCAGACGAGAGGATCGATTAAACTATCGACTGGACTTAGGAATACTCTACTTGAGATCTGGTGATGTAACGAAGGCAGACAAATATTTAAAAGCACTTATTAAAACAAACGCAGATGACGCCTATAAAGCCAAAACAATCTCCGATTACTTAGCCTCGAGAAATTTGGTTGACTACAGCATCTTTGCGTTACAACAAAGCCGTGTTGCGGCCAACAACCCTCACGCGTTTGCACTTGAACTTGCTAATCTCTATCGGATTCAGGGGAAAAGGGATGAAATGGTGGGTGAATACCTGGACTATGTCACCCAAACACCCACCAACTCTGGCTATATAAAAAATTTGATGCAACTGTTGTTAACAAAGCCGGAAGAGTTGGAGAGCCTAGAAAACTTGTTGACAGACAGGGTTCAAAAAAATCAAGACTCAGAGGTATATAGCGATCTACTGATTTGGACCAATCTACAATCCAAGAATTTCTACGGGGCATTTATTCAGGCTCGAGCTTACGACAAAAGATTCCGAAAAGAACAGTCTAAAACACTAGAGATAGCCCAAATTGCTTTGAACAACAAAGATTACAAAAACGCAGATAGGGCATTTCTCTATGTGATTAGAGAATTTGTAAATACACCTAACTTTTTGCCGGCTCAACTAGGCTTGATCAAGACAAGAGAGGCGCAGATAAAAAACAGCTTTCCGGTTAACAAAGACTCGGTTCGATATCTGATCAGAGAATTTGCTCAGTTTCGATCCCGCTATCCAGATCACCCAAGTTCATTTGATGCCCGTTTGAGTGAAGCGCTATTACACGCGTATTACCTCAACGAGTTGGACTCTTCGGTCGTAGTACTCAACCGGTTGATCGCAGATCTAAAAGCACCGGGACAACTTCGCAATCAGTCAAAAGTTGAACTGGGCGATATTTATTTGTTGAAAGAAGAACCTTGGGAAGCCACCCTCCTTTATTCTCAAGTAGAAAAGTCGCAGCGCGAAACACCACTCGGCTACGAGGCCAAATTGCGCAACGCAAAATTATCTTATTACAAAGGCGATTTTAAATTAGCGCAAGAACACCTGGATATTCTAAAGCAAGCCACCACGCGCGAAATCGCCAATGACGCTCTCGATTTGAGCATGCGGATAAAGGAGAATACCGCGTTCGACTCAACGGGCGCAGGGTTGAAGGAATTTGCAGCTATTGAATTGCTACTAGCACAAAACAAAATGCCTGAAGCGCTGATGCGACTAGAAAAATTTCAGCCGAAGAAGAACGCTTGGCTCACAACGACAGAACTATCGGAATTAAATTTCAAAGGAAAGATTCTACAAACGAAAGATGGGCTTTCACTTGTCGAAATAGTTGATGCCAAACTGGCAAGTACCATCCAAGATGACGTCTATTGGCTCGAAGCGAACATTCGAATGAAACAAGGACAATTTGATCAGGCAATTGCACTTTTGGAAAAAATCGTCAAAGAGTATCCGGAAGAAATTTTGACTGATGACGCGGTATTTCTACAAGCCGATATTTACGAACGACACCTCAAAAACAAAGACAAGGCAATGGAGATTTACCGCGATTTCTTAAACAAATATCCCGGCAGTGTGTATGCCGCGGAAGCCCGAAAGCGCTTTAGAAATTTGAGGGGGGATTTTGCGGAGGAAAAGCCAATTGTGAATTAGATCTTGGCAACAAGGCGATCATTGATTTTTATCAATCCACTTAAAACTATTTTTGCTGTAATTCCGCCATGCCCCCGCATGGCGTTATATCCTCCTACGCCCAATGCCTCTTCCATGCGCGAGCAAGGATGACATTCACCTGAATATTCAAATACAGCTTCACCAATGCGAAATTGTTTTCCTTTCAGCGAAAGCAGATTGATACCCTCTACCAATACGTTTCTTCGCGTGAGCGTATAGTCTAAATCAGGCTTGCCCAGAAAAGAGGAAATGGCTGCGATATGTTCTTTTTGAATAAAGGTTACCTGGCGATTGCCACCTTTACTTCTATCGCCCTCCAAACCTTTGTTTTGAATCGCCAACACAACATCCACCATTTTCACAGGACCCATCCGCTCGGGTCGGATAGAAATAGACGCTACCCTTCCGGGTTGTGCAAATTGGTTCATCAATTCTTTGGTTTCCATTCTCGCTATTACCGGTGATAGAAGAACCCGTTTTGACTATCAATTATTCGGTTAAATTTGTCACCTACCACGAATGTACCAATTAACGTCACTATGAAACAATCTGCTCTCGCTCTTTTGCTGATACTTATTGTCATCAGTTGTTCAAAGCCAGTTGAAACCAGCAATGCTCCGAAAGCTAAGAGCTATGCCGAGTTGGAAACTTTGTTCAAAGAATGGCGCGAGTTTCAACGTCCACCATTCAAAGACGGCACGCCAGATTATTCCATAGCTGCTATGAAAAAACAGCAAGAGGAATTGAGTAAGTGGCAACAACGGCTAGACAATTTTGACACCACAGGTTGGGCAATCAATCAACAGGTAGATTGGTACATCGTGAAGGCCGAGATGGATGGTTTGGATTTCGATCATCGCGTGATGCGCCCGTGGGAGCGTGACCCCGCTTTTTACAAGACGTTGTACATGGAGCGCAGTGATGTGCCTGCTCACGAAGGCCCTACCCATGCAGCTATTATCGATGTGTGGAAGTACGCCTTTCCGCTCACAAGCGAAAGCAAAGACAAACTGGTAAATCAACTTCGTGTGATAGTGCCGTTGAATGAACAAGCAAAAGTTAACCTTACAGGCAATGCCAAAGATTTGTGGATTGCTGGCATTCGCGATATAAAAACGCAAAGCAAAGATTTGGAAAGCATTCTTTCAATGCCTGGTGTGAGCGAGCAATCTGATGTAGTAACCGTGGTGAAGGAAGCGATTGTGTCTACAAATGATTTAGCGACTTGGCTAGAAAAGGAATCGGCATCTAAAACAGGTCCCTCTGGAATTGGAAAAGAAAACTACACATGGTATCTGCAAAATGTACATTTAGTTCCACTTACGTGGGAAGACGAAGTGCTGCTGCTGAAACGCGAACTTGCGCGCGCATGGACAGGCTTGAAACTGGAAGAGCATCGCAACCGAAAGCTACCCGAACTAAAACCCGCGGATACTCCGGAAGCCTTTGCGACACTCACCGAACGTGCAGCCAAGAGCCTATTGAATTTTCTGGATAAGGACTCGATTGTAACGGTAAAAAGTTATTTTGAACCTGCCTTGCGCGCACATCTTGGCAGATTTGTGCCCGCTGAGAAGCGCAACTTTTTCATCATTGGTCTTCATCATGACCCGCGTCCGCTCTATTCGCACTTCTATCATTGGTTTGAATTGGCGCGGATGGACAATGAACCCCACGCCAGCATTATTCGCAGGGAGCCATTGCTGTACAATATTTTTGACTCGCGCAATGAGGGCACCGCGACCGCAGTAGAAGAAATGTTTATGCAATCGGGCTTGTACAACGATGACCCACGCGTGAAAGAAATTGTGTACATCATGATTGCTCAACGCGCTGCCCGCGGTCTGGGATCTTTGTATGCTCACGCCAACGAATTGACCATGGAAGAGGCAGGGAAAATCCATGCTGACTACACACCCCGCGGTTGGATGAAAGCCGAAAAAGACTTGTTGATATTTGAACAGCACCTCTACATGCGCCAGCCGGGCTACGGTTCAAGCTATATCACCGGCAAGTACTTGCTCGAAGACGCTATGGCAGAATTTGGCAGACAGAAAGAATCGAAGCAGCAGCCATTCCAGGTGAAAGACTTTTTTGATCAGCTCAATGCCATTGGCTGCATACCTACATCGCTGGGCCATTGGGAGATGACGGGTGACAAGAACCCATTGGTGAAGGCGATGGAGTGATTTCAGGTTTTTGTTCAATATAATTAACACCAATTGAAAGTCTCAAAATTTTATTTTTGAATCTTTTTCAGCCTGATCAACATAAAGATCCCAAAAACGACTTCAATTGTTCCACCCGTTAAGGCTGAAACATAACTCGCCTGTTGAAAACTAAACAACACGTAACCCGCACCGCCCAGTAACGCACCCAATATCCAATACAACCGCAGACCATAAATAGTGGCAAATGTCAGATAACGACCGCCAATAATTATCAGCATTCCATGGAAGAACCACTCATGATGAAGAAGGGATAAGCCGTAAGCCAAAGGCAGGCACATGATCATCCAAATGGTACCTTCCATGGCCAGCGCACCCAGCGGGTTTCCTTTTGAATGTGCTCCACGTTGCCCGATTATTTTCTCGATTACACTGCTAACGGGGAAGATAAAAACGCCACCAATCAATAGTGCCCAGATGGCATGAGCAGAAGTGTCAACCAAAGCTACCAATCCGGAGGTGAGCCACATCGTGCCCGACACAACTATTCCGATGGAACCATTCATATAGCCAATACGCATGTCGGCCTGAGCTTCTTTCAAGTTTTCCATGTTAATCAAATCATTGTTTCATCCAAAAGTAAAACTAGGTAATAGCCTCGAACGATTGTTCAACCAATGACTAAATTTTGACTCTTCAGATAGGTAAGAGCTTCTCACCAAACATAAAGTTTGGAGAAACGTAAACTCAGCTATCGAAGAAATTTTACCCAAGCACACCAGGGCGTGGTTTTCTTTTGCGATAAAAAGTGATTTTCCGTTTTGTCAAAAGCATCTTCGATCAGCGCATCATGTAGCCACCGGATGACCAACGGCCAGGTTAGCAAAGCGAACCCGGAAGTATGCATGTCGATGACGTGTCTGATTTCAGTTGTGTGAGTATCCAATGCAACAATGTCAAAACGATGAAAACCATGAAAGCCCCGAGGCTTTGAAAATCGAAACTGAATAGACTCTCCAGATGAGTACGCTTCTACTGTGTAGCGAATCGGCCCGTGCCCTCCTTTGGAACCCACTGTTAGCCCATTATCTAACTTCATAGCCGGCCATTTGTTGGTGGCAAACACCAAATCATTTTTAGAGGCCAACGTATTGAACAATTCGACTACAGCCGATTTGGGTTGATGAATCATTCGCTGGTGGACATTGATAACTTTCATAAGCGGAACTTAATAAAGTCTGTATTCTTCAGGTATGATGGCTCCCATAAATCTATTGGTCATTCCATAAAGAATGAGTAGCATAACCAATGCCCCCAAAATCAAAATAGCTTTGGATTGCCCATTCACCGATAATCCCCATATAGCGTTTTTCAGTTTACAATGATGGATAGCTGCGATATGACCGAAAAATGAAAGAATAGCAAGACCATAGTAAGGAATAAAAAACAAGTTGACAGGAAAAGAATTTAGACCGGCAGCACCAAAGTAAAAATTTGTATCAAGATGAAGGATAAACCTTCCGGCAACAACCGCGCTTACATGAATAACTAAAAAGGCAGCGAGATATAAACCCGTGTAGATGTGCAAAAGCTCAAATCCAACCTTGTTGATTTTTCTTTTCAATAGAAAAAGCCTTATACCAGAAGATATCTGCACCAGCACGGCCGCAAAAAGTAGAAACTCAATGATTGGTGTCCGATAAAAGTTGCGCAACATTTTCATCAGCTCAATATGCCGTTCCGAACCCGCGATACTTGCCAGATGGTTCATCAAATGAATGCCAATGAAGACGGAAAGCGTCAGGCCACTAGCAAAATGAATTTTGCGAATACGTATTTCTTTCATTCTCTTCCCCAATAGATCAAACCTGCAATGGCAAACAAAAGCAACCATTGCCCTAATTTAAAAAAGCTATTTTTAAATTTTTTAGAGATGATAAGTGTTAATAAGAACGCTAATCCATAAGCAAAGAAGTAGGCAGACAGCAAGGTCAGGATGAGCGATTTCTCTTTTACGTGTTCTGTAAAGTTGATGAGTGTTAGCCCGATAAAAGCCAATAAGAAATCAGCGGATACGATATGAAAAGCACCTCGACCCATTGTCCGTTTTTCCCGATGGTCAGTGCTTCCATCTACGGGCTCAATTATTTTGTATTCTTTGTCGCCCCAAAAAGTGTGTGCGATAAACGTAAGTAGCACCAACGCGTTGGCTGCAAGTAAAGCCGCATTCATAATTCATTTTTTTTCGAAAGATGAGGCAAAATCCGGCAATGCCATTTGATTTAAATCAAATTCGATTTTTTGGGTTGCCGAGCACGGCTAAGCGTTTCTAGTGTCATGCCTAGGTACGAAGCGATGTGACCGAGAGGAACACGTTGCGTGATATCAGGTCGTAATTTTGTTAAAGTTTCATACCTCTGTTGCGCTGATTCAAATTGGAGAGAGACAACGCGTTGTTGCAATTGTATGTCTCGTCCTGAAATAGGTTTACACGAATTAACGTGTAAACAAGATGAAAAAATCAGAAAAGACTATTCAGGAACAAGAGGCTATTATTGCCGAGTATTTAATGGGAGAATCAACATATCGTGAA
>JABFSY010000304.1 GCA_013140395.1 Cyclobacteriaceae bacterium | reverse complement strand
CTCCATGAGATTTAACCCCACGCCCCCTTCTTCGGGTGCTAAATGCGGTGCAAAATGCTTATTGGTCTTTGCCTTTTCACGTAACGCTTTGATATTGGACAGCGATTGCCGAAACTGTTTGGTGATGATGCCCAACTCAATGGGGTACACTTCCTTTTTCTAGAACTCTTGGTATTGCAGAAGAAGGGCTTTTAGTTTTTCGGTAAGGAAGAGTTCAGTCATCCTGTAAATTAGAATTTTTCACGCAAAGGCGCAAAGGGAATTTGATAGCTGTATATCAATTCGTACAAGTCTCGCGGCTCTGAGTCTGTAACTTGACCGCAGGCAGGCTTGCGTAACCTTGCATTTTCCTTCTGTCACTAAATCAACTAACCTTTTACCAATTTTAATTACATTGCCTACCTGTTAATGAAAAAACTGTTTGCGATAGCGTTGGTCTCCGTTTTCTTGCTCCACTTTGCGGGTGTGTACACGTATTTTGGAGTACGACTAATGGCTATTCGGCAAGAGATGAAGCAACTATTGAAAACTACTCCGGATGATCAACTAGAAGTGATTCAGCTAACAAAATCCGAATACGAAAAATCACTGCACGAAGAGGATGAATTGGCGTTGAACGGCAGCATGTATGACATTGCCTGGGTGGAAGTGAAAGGAGAAACTTATTTTGTCTATGCCCTGCACGATGATGCCGAGGACAACTTGCTTGGGTTTTTAGATGAAGTGGTAAAACGTTCTTCCTCCGACAAAAAACCTGTGCCCTCGCAGTTACTTCAATTTTTTTCATTGGATTTTATCTCGCCCCAAGCTAAGTTTTACTTCGCAAGAGAATTGGCCCAAAAAATTTCACCACTTTACCCAATGCGTTATTCCTCTTTTTATCTTTCCATCGACTCCCCTCCGCCTAAAAGTTAAAGTCTTCTGTTTTTAACTTTTTACCGTGGCGATTGCGCCATTGGTAATTTTTTTATTCTAACTGCAAAACACATGAAGACATTTTATGCACTTATAATGGTGCTTTTGTGCTTTTCCGCAAAAGCACAGTATTCAGAAAACGAAGAACGTGATACACTTAAAACGTCTTACTTAACAGAGGTTGTTATTTCCGCAAATAAAATTCCGGAGCAACGAAGAGAGGTGGCGCAGCAGGTATATATGATTCGTCCATCGGTTATCAAATCACTTAACTCGCAAACAACGGCAGATCTCTTACAAAATACGGGCATGATAGCAATGCAACGAAGCCAGCAAGGTGGCGGAAGTCCGATCATGCGCGGCTTTGAAGCCAGTCGTGTTTTGTTGGTTGTTGACGGAGTGCGGATGAACAACGCCATTTATCGCGCAGGGCACCTACAAAATGTACTGCGTGTGGATAACAACAACTTAGATCATGCTGAGATTTTATTTGGCCCTTCCTCTACAGTGTATGGAAGCGATGCATTAGGTGGAGTCATTCATTTCTACACGCGCGATCCTCTGCTGTCAACGGTTGATGGCAAAACGAACACCTCTGGAGAAAGCTTTGTTCGACTTGGCTCTGTCAATGATGAAAAGACATTCCATTTTGATTTGAACATTGCTGATAATCGATTGGGATCATTTACTTCCTTTACGCTAAGTGATTTTGGGGATCTCCGAATGGGCAAAGAAAAAAATCCTAATCTTGATCAACCCTTTGGTTTGCGCAATCAATATGTGGTGCGCGCGCCAGACAATTCAGCTGATTTGTTGGTCGATAATGCAGACCCATTGATACAAAAATTCAGCGGATATCGGCAATGGGATTTACTTCAAAAATTTCTTTATAAAGGAAGTGATCGGGTAACCCATCATTTAAATTTTCAATATTCCAGCTCAACCAACATACCTCGTTACGATCGTCTTACCGACACTGGTACAAATGGGCTTGGCTTGCGAACTGCTGAATGGAATTACGGTCCTGAAAAACGGTTTATGGGAAGCTATTCTATTAAAGTGACAGCTCAAGGAAAATGGGCAGATGGGTTAACTGCCACCGCGAGCTATCAAGATATTGAAGAAAGCAGGATTACCAGAAATTTCAATAGTAATAATCGGGACAGCCGAGTTGAGAAAATCAGTGTGTACGGATTGAACATTGACTTTAACAAAGAAATCAAAGGGCATAAAATCAGGTACGGATTTGATGGACAATACAATGTGTTGAATTCAACAGCCACTCGTACAAATATCACCAATCAATCCTTTGCGTCCACCAATACACGCTATCCTGACGGAGACAACGTAATGGGTTTATATGCGCTCTACATTACACACACAAAAGAACTGGCCGAAAATCTTTATGTGAATGATGGTATTCGTTTTGGGTATAGCACCCTTTTCTCCAGTTTTAATAGCCAACAGTTTTTTGCATTTCCCTTTAAAAGAATTAGCCAGGAAAACACCTACGCGAGTGGAAACCTAGGGTTAGTTTATACACCTACTTCGTGGAAATTCTCATTGATGGGAAGCACCGGTTTCAGAGTGCCTAACTTTGATGATCTTACAAAAGTGTTTGATACGCAAACCGGCACGTCAACTT
>JABFSY010000364.1 GCA_013140395.1 Cyclobacteriaceae bacterium | reverse complement strand
GAATCATGGAGTTCCCCAGGTATGCCACCTTTGCACAGTCATTTGCAAATACCATCCCATTTTCAGAGGGCATCGGTTTCATTGCAAAAATTGATGATCCTGAGAAAGACATCGACTATGTTTATTATGTGACAGCTCATGAAGTAGCTCACCAATGGTGGGGACATCAAGTGATGGAGGCTGGCGTAAAAGGAAATGCGATGCTTTCCGAAAGTATGTCTCAATATTCTGCTCTGATGGTGCTCAAACAAAAATTTACCCCTGAGATATTGGAGCGCTATTTAAAGTATGAACTAGATCGTTACTTAGGTGGACGGGCGTTTGAACGTAAGAAAGAACAGCCTCTGGAATTTGTAGAGGGGCAAGGGTATATTCATTACCAAAAAGCATCACTCATTTTCTTTGCGTTGCAAGACTACATTGGTGAAGATAGCGTCAATGCGGCCTTCAGAAGATACAATGAAACCTGGAAATTCAAAGATGCCCCCTATCCTACTTCGGCTGATTTATTAAAAGAAATCAAAAAAGTAACTCCGGACAGCCTACAAAGTATCATTCATGATATGTTTGAAACCATCACACTCTTTGAGAACAAAACAACAGAAGCCACTTATGTGGAAAAAGCCAAAGACCAATTTGAAGTGACGTTAAAAGTATCAGCCGAAAAAATGAGAGCTGATAGCACCGGACTGGAGTCATCCATTGCCATTAATGATTGGATTGACATCGGAGTTTATGGAAAAAATAAAGCTGGTAAAGACAGCCTGCTTTATTTAAAGTAACATAAGATCACGCAAAAGGAAAATACGTTTACGATCACCGTTAAGGATAAGCCGCGGAAAGCGGGCATTGATCCATTGCATAAGTTGATTGACCGACACTCAGATGATAATTCGAAAGGATTGGTGAAGAAATAGTCGGGAAGCGACAAGATCAAGAAGTCGGAAAGTCCGAAAGCCCGAATATCGGACTTTCGGACTTTTCTTACTTTCCGACTTTAATAATTCCTAACGCTCATTAGGAAACAATTCCTTAACTTCGCCTTCATTTTAAAAGCACGTTATGCATTCTTCTAAAATTGTAGGTGTGGGGCATCATGTTCCTGAGGCAATTATCACCAATCAGTACCTCACGACCATAATGGACACCACCGATGAGTGGATCATTGAGCGAACAGGTATTAAGGAAAGAAGATGGATAGATCCCGCGAAAGATACCGTGGCCAACATGGCCGCTAAGGCCTCAAGAATCGCCTTGCAACTCGCTAATCTTACAGAAAAAGACATTGATTTTATTGTTTTCGCAACCATCACCCCGGACTACTTTTTTCCGGGATCAGGCGTCTTACTCCAGCGCGAACTTGGGTTAGACGGAAGTATTGGGGCCATTGACATACGCAATGCCTGTTCAGGATTCATCTATGCCCTTTCGGTTGCCGATCAGTTTATTAAAACGGGCATGTATAAAACCATATTGGTTGTTGGAGCTGAAATACAGTCTACAGCAATAGATGCAACTACCCGAGGCCGAAACACTGCCGTGATTTTTGCCGATGGCGCGGGCGCGGCTGTTTTGCAACGGTCTGATAAACCCGGAGTACTTTCTACTCATTTGCATTCAGATGGCAATTTTGCCGAAGAGTTATACGTAAGAGACCCTGGAAGTAGCCGCCCAAGAGAGGAAAGGCAGCCAGAGCAAATACTTGACACGACACACTATAAAGTGGTCATGAATGGAAGCTTGGTTTTTAAGCATGCTGTGGTTCGTTTCCTGGAAGTAATCCAGGAAGCACTGGCAGCTAACAAAATGAGCAAAGAGGACATCACTCTTTTGATACCCCATCAGGCTAATCTGCGCATCAGTCAATTCATCCAACACAAATTGGAGTTTTCCGATGATCGGGTGTACAACAACATCATGAGGTATGGTAATACGACTGCTGCTTCTATTCCGATCGCGTTGAGCGAGGCGTGGAGTGAGGGAAAGATCAAAGAAAATGACGTACTTTGTCTGGCCGCCTTTGGAAGTGGTTTTACATGGGCCTCCGCGTTGATTCGGTGGTAGACTACTCGGCCATTTGAAATTTGCGAAGACTGATTTTGAATGTTGAACCCAAATTTTTGAATGACAGAAAATGAAGACTGATTCCTACAATCCAAGTCCGCTAGAAATAGATATGGCCAATGCGCTTTTTATCGTTCAAAAGGAGATAGAAAAGCATTTACAAAACAACGAGATCGTGCAGGTGGAGACCAACATCAAGCGCAATAATCCGATGGTAAAGTTTAACCTTTTAGACAAGGACGGAGATCCACATGAGATCGTAATACGGATTGTACAACTACCCGACAAGTTCTAATTCCCTAGAATAAGATTTGCCAATTGAAGAAGGGCAAAGAAACTAGCCTGAACAATATACAAAGGCAATGCCAGGCGATTTTTTGACTCAACCTTAAGCCAATAGTAGGCACTGAGCATCACGCCCGAAGTAATCAACCATCCAAAGTAGTTCTGAAGTGGTATTTCTCCCTGCTTCCAACTCCAAAAATCATATCGGATCGCAATCG
>JABFSY010000475.1 GCA_013140395.1 Cyclobacteriaceae bacterium | reverse complement strand
GGCCTATGCTGACTCTGCGTTTTTTGATTTATTCACGTTTAAATTAGTGTATGGTTCGTATGATAATTTTTACGATAAGGGAAAGGTTTTCATTAGCGATAAGATTGCAAAAAAGTATTTTAATAAGGAAGATGTAGTTGGCCAGTTGTTGACACAGATTGTGCTGGGTGCCGATGGCGTGCGAAGACCGAAGGAGTTTGAAATTGGTGGAGTCTTCAAAAAGCCTCCGCAAAACAACAGTTTTGGTTTTGACGTGATCACGCTGTTCGACAATTTTTGGGATGTTAATCTGGACAAGGAGTTAAGCGAAACAAACTGGAAGCGCTGGGCGCACGTTCTGTTTTTGAAAATCGAAGATCCATCTAAAGTTGCAATTGTTACCAAGCAATTACAACAATACATTGAGCCTCAAAATAAAGTACGTGAAGACTTTAAAATTACCGAATACTACCTGGAAAATTTCGTGGGCTTGATGCAGCGCAACAGAGCGACCCCACGCCTGGATAGTGATTACCTCGGTGGTGGTATACCGGGCGAAGCTGTTACTGTTCCAGCTATTATGGCTGCTCTGCTTCTTCTATTGGCGTGTTTCAACTTCACGAATACATCCATTGCAATTTCCAGCAAACGACTAAAGGAGATCGGCATACGAAAGGTGATGGGCAGCCTTCGCAAGCAATTGGTTATTCAGTTCTTAGGTGAGAATTTAATTTTGTGTTTTCTGGGTTTACTTGCCGGATTGCTCATGGCAGAATGGCTAGTGCCGGCCTATGATAATATGTGGACTTGGCTGGATCTTAATCTAAGTTATACCGAGAACGCAGGGTTCCTTTTGTTTCTGGTACTACTCTTAGTCGCCACCGCGCTCATTGCCGGTTCCTATCCCGCATTTTATATCACTTCATTTGAGCCGGTAAGCATTCTAAAAGGCAAAGCAAAATTTGGAGGCACTAATTGGTTTACCCGAATATTGTTAGGAGGTCAGTTTGTCATTTCCTTATTAGCAATCATCATGGGAGTTGCCTTTTATCAGAATGGCGAATACCAAAAGAATTATGATTTAGGCTTTGTCACCCACGGAGTTATCTCTGCTTGGGTTAACAATGAGAATTCTTACAATACTTACCGCGATGCACTTTCTTCTAACAAGGACATTCAATTGATTGCCGGCACTCGCCATCATGTAGCGAATTCGCGCTACAATGATCCGGTTAAGTACGAATCCATTGAACGGGAGGTTGACATTATGGATATAGGTGATAATTATTTGGAGGTGATGGACATGACCTTGTTGTCCGGCCGAAAATTTCAAAAAGATTCTGAAACAGACAGAAAAGAATCTGTTCTGGTAACAGAGGAATTTGTAAAACAATATGGATGGAAAGACAGCCCCATCGGGAAGCGCGTAGTGTGGATGGATACCGTGCAGCTATATGTAGTGGGTGTTATCAAGAATGTTTACACGCAAGCCTTATGGGGACCGATACAACCTTTGATGCTGCGCTATGCTGGCAAAGATAAATACCAGCAGCTTTTGGTTAAGGTAGAACCTGCAAAAATGGCATCCGTCAATGATGATATGGAGAAGAAGTGGAAAGAGGTTTTTCCAAACACCTTGTATGCAGGCCAGTGGATTGATCAGGAATTGCAAGAGACAAACGAAATCAATAAAAACGTTTCTGTCATGTTTGGTTTTCTTGGTTTTTTTGCGGCATTGATGACAGGGATAGGCCTATACACGCTTGTATCCCTTAATATCGAAATGAAAATGAAGGAGATCGGTGTGCGAAAAGTGCTTGGGGCTTCAGTGGCTAACATATCTGGCGTTATCAATTTTGAGTTTGTTGTCAATTTGGGTATTGCGACAGTACTTGGTGGCGCAGCAGGCTATTTTGCGGCTGATATGTTGATGGATTCCATCTGGGAATATTATATGAAACTGAATTTGATAACTCTTTTATTATCAATTACAGTGATGATAGTAATTGCGGTGGCTGCCGTGGGATACAAAACAATAAGTACTGCGATGTTGAATCCAACGAAGACGTTGAGAGATGAATAAGCCTTTGTTTTTTGAATACTGTAACATCTTTGGAAAAAACAGCGTCTAACGACTAAACCTCATTCACATGTATACTCAGTTTCTTGAAAGTGGTATGGTATGAGATAGGCCGATTTAAATTTTTATGTATGATAAAAAACTATTTAACGGTTGCATTTCGCAACATCAGGAAGCACTCGTTCTATTCTACTATCAATATCTTTGGATTGGCAACTGGAATGGCTGCTTGCCTGTTTATCTTAGTCTATATCGTAGATGAGCTCAGCTACGATCGGTTTCATCAAGATGCATCTAGCATCTATCGAATCGGGCTTCATGGAAAAATTAGCGGACAAGAACTTAATACGGCCAGTTCATGTCCTCCGTTGGCATCGGCTATGGTTACTGAAATCCCCGGTGTGGAAGCGGCCACTCGTGTCAATCTTAGAAACAATATGGTTTTTAAGAATGGCGATCTGTCGTTCACATAAGATAAGATAGTATTTGCCGATTCGAATTTCTTCCAATTCTTTTC
>JABFSY010000151.1 GCA_013140395.1 Cyclobacteriaceae bacterium | reverse complement strand
ATAATGGGGGATACACACTGTCCCAGCTGCCGGGATTATTTACCAAAATCATGGCGGCCACCGTGATACCTCGGAAAACATCAAGTGAATACATTCTAGTTGTCATAGAGTTGTCGTTTTCTTTTCGTTTCTTTTTTTTTCTATTCTTTTGAGTCTCAAATTCCTTCAAAAAGAGTTACTGATTGAAGGTAGTCAGGTATCATCGTCTTCCATTTGAATTGATCTTCTATAATGGCAGCAAAGGCAGAGGCGCTTTCTAACTCGCCATGTGTCACAAATGTAAACTTTGGGCTTTTTTTGATAGTACTGAGCCACCGGATCAATTCAGTCTGGTCTGCATGTGCCGACAGCCCATGTACTTCCCTGACGCGGCAGTTAACCGGAATGTCCTCTCCAAAAATGCGTAGCGTTTTTTCTCCTTCCAAAAGTCTGCGACCACGCGAGCCTTCCGCCTGGTACCCAGCAAATAATACGGTATCCGATTGTCGTGGCAGGCGATGTGTGAGGTGATGTAAAATACGTCCACCGGTTGCCATGCCACTGGCCGAAATGATGATCATTGGTTTTTTAATATCGTTCAATGCTTGTGAACTTTCTCGTGTGGGGCAAAAATGAATTTGTGGCGAATCAAAAATGCTCAATAATTGTGATCCTTGTTTTGTGATTTTGATTTTATGTAAGTCCCCGTGGCGCTCATATAAGTCAGTTACGTTGATCGCCATTGGGCTGTCGATATAAATGGGCAGGGGAGGAATGTTTCCTTTTTCCATCAATAAATGGAAATAGTAAATTAGACTTTGTGTGCGTCCTAAAGCAAAAGCCGGAACAACCAGCGCACCATTGGCATCGCATGCTTCTTGAACGATGGTCGTGAGCTGTTCTTCTACATCTACCTGAGGATTAACCCGATTTCCATAAGTGGATTCGATGACCACCACATCGACTTCCATTGCTGGCTCTGGCGCATACATCACTGGATCTTCATATCGCCCCAGATCTCCCGAGAATAAAATTTTCTTGGTTTCACGATCGCCCTTCAATGTCATCACTACAAAGGCAGAACCGAGGATGTGTCCCGAGTTAAAAAACTGAATGGAAACAGATGGGCTAAGCATGACTACTTGTGTCAAAGGGTGGCTTTCCACCGCCATCATTACCAACTTAACATCTTCAGTTGAAAAAAGAGGTTGTGGCTTTTCGTGTTTTGAATAGCCTTTTTTCAATGCGAAGAGCGCTTCTTCCTCCTGCAATTTGGCTGCATCCAACAACATGATTTTCATCAAATCTTCAGTGGCAGGCGTGCAAATTATTTTTCCGGAGAATCCGTCTTTCACTAGCCGCGGCAGGTAGCCGATATGATCAATATGAGCATGTGTAATCACCACTATCTCGATGTCAGCAGGATTGATCGGCAATGGATCCCAGTTGCGAAGTCTCAATTCTTTCTTCCCTTGAAACATTCCACAGTCGACCAATATTTTTTGACGACCGATTTCAAGAAAATACTTTGAACCGGTCACGCTACGGGCAGCACCCAGAAATTTGATCTTTACATCCATTCAGATTGGTTTCTGAAATGTAAAGAAAAAGCTTGATTTAGAGTAGGTGTTTACTCTAAATCAAGCTTACTTCGAATTCAACTAGTCGCTTCGATTTACTAATCTCTTCTGGTTACCCTTGGCTCGCCAGTGTATTTGACGGAACTGACGGCATCGGTATCAATGTCAATCGACTGTGAGGCATTGACCCGCGCACGCCCCATTCCTTTCGCTTCGATTACCGCATCCTCCACCTGATACTGTCCGGCCTTTAGTTGAGAGAGTTTTTTGACTTCGGCATTTAAAAAATGTCCCTCTCCATCTAGTTGAAGTACCATAGGCCCGGCTAAGTCTAATGTAAGATTACGCGCCCGGAGATCCGCGTCACCTGTCATAGCGCCAAGCAATATGATATCCATTTCTTCTTCATCAAATCCGCGAATTCTGAATTGACCTGCTCCTTTGATTTTGAGTTTGGTTAAATGGGGTAACGTAATATTGATTTTAACGCGATCCTCCAGATCAAAACCCTTCTCCCAAAAAGTATTGCTGCGTGAGCGATACCGAATTTCCAACGTTTCGCCATTGGCATCTACTTCATATTTTCTTTTCTCCCTCTCCGGACCATCCAACTGTATCGAGTAAGCGTCACTGCGTGCAATGACAAGATCAAAAATCCCGGTCATCTCGATTTCGTTAAAATCTTTAAATCCAAACTGATCGTTGAGTTGAAGTTGTTTGGTTTCAGTGGGCTCACTACAGTTGGTGCATTCGAATCCATGGTCAGTCATTTTCCAAATCTTATTCATGTTTGAATCTCTGTAGCCATCGTAGTCGCGGTAATCATTTTCAATAATCCGCCACAGCTCTTCTTCAATCAAAAATGTTTGGCCATAGGGGATAAATAGATCCATCTCCAATCGCTGTCCACGAAACTTCGCATCCTTCTTGAATGAGATATTTGAGTCGAACAGCAGTGTGCTATCTTGTTCTAACACAGCGTAGGTGACCATTTGTGCATTCTCCGCACCATTTTTT
>JABFSY010000222.1 GCA_013140395.1 Cyclobacteriaceae bacterium | reverse complement strand
TTGATCCATTTTTTATTATAGAAGAAACTTCATCATAGTACGTGATTGGTTTTCCTTTCATTTCCACAAACTCATCCCCCACTCGTAATCCGATTTTTTTTGCCAATGAAGTCAATGGTTTTTCTGATTTGACGATTTCGCCTTTCTCATTGTATATCAAGTCAACTTCATCTGACGTTTTATAGACAATTGCCGGAACCCTTACTGATATAAAGGTAAAGGCTGCTTCTTTTGAATTAAAATTCTCTACAAAATTTTCAGGTATTGGAACAATTAACTCCTGGCCATTGCGTAACACCGTGTAGCTGGCATTTTCTGATAGCATGAAATCAGGCTTGTATAGTTCTTCAAAATTTCTATACTCTCGATCATTGATCTTTATTATTTGGTCACCAGTCTTTAAGCCTAAACTTTGAGCCAGCTCCATGGCTTGAATACCACCATGGTCATTTACATACTGCTTGGGTAAAGTTGTATCTCCTATGAAATAGGTAATACCGCTAAAAATCAAGATACCCAAAACTAAGTTTGCGATAATGCCGCCCATCATTACAATTAGTCGTTGCCAGGCCGGCTTCGAACGAAACTCCCAGGGTTCAGCAGGAGCTTTTAATTGTTCTTTATCCATACTCTCATCTACCATGCCGGCAATTTTTACATAGCCGCCCAGCGGAAACCATCCGATGCCGTATTCGGTGTCTCCCTTTTTTATCTTCAACAACGAAAAGTTGAGCACGTTCGCCATTGGAAAGAGGAAGTCGAAGAATAGATAGAATTTCTCCACTTTGATATTAAACAGTCGGGCCGCAAAATAATGCCCGCCCTCATGCACCACTATTAATATTGAAAGACTCAACAAAAGCTGAGAAACCTTGATCATTATCTCCATAAATATTTAATTTGAAAATTAGATAATTTGATAATTTGAAAATTCTATGTCAGCGCTATGCAATGAATTGATTTGCCAGACGTCTTGTCTCCGCATCCGTTTCAACATAGTCTTCTAAACTCGGCTTTGAAACAAAACTGACTACTGACAAACATTTCTCTACTACGTCTGACATCTCTAAAAACCCTATTCTATCTTTCAAAAATTCAGCCACCGCTATCTCATTGGCCGCATTTAGCACACATGGCATATTGCCACCTCTCTCCATAGCTTTAAAAGCGAGTGCAAGATTACGAAAAGTTTCTGTATCGGGTGGCTCAAAAGTGAGCGCTGGATAATTGGAAAAATTGAATCGCGGGAAGTCTGCATCCAAACGTTCCGGATAGCCAAGTGCATATTGAATAGGCAAACGCATATCTGGTAAGCCAAGTTGGGCTTTGATTGAACTATCGCGGAATTGAACCAACGAATGGATAATTGATTGGGGGTGTACTACTACTTCAATTTGCTCTGGTCGAAGGCCGAAAAGCCATTTTGCCTCAATTACTTCAAGCCCTTTATTCATGAGCGAAGCAGAGTCAATAGTAACTTTAGCGCCCATTACCCAATTTGGATGTTTTAGTGCTTGTGCTTTGGTGATATTCTTCAAGTCGTCCTTTTTCTTTCCTCGAAAAGGGCCACCTGATGCCGTCAAAATAATTTTTTCAATAGGGTTGTCAAACTCACCCACCAGGCACTGAAAAATCGCTGAATGTTCGGAGTCGACCGGATAAATGTTTACGCCTTTTGATCGAGCTAATTGAGTAACCAGTTCGCCAGCGACTACCAGTGTTTCCTTATTCGCGAGTGCAATTGTTTTTCCAGCTTCAATCGCCTTAATCGTTGGTTTAAGCCCGGCATACCCTACTAATGCTGTAAGCACTAGATCTATCGTGTCCATTTGAACAACGGAAGCGAGCGCGCTTTCACCGGCAAAAACTTTGATATCAAGAGGAATCAGTGCCTCTTTCACTTGGTTATAGTATTCCTCGTTCCCAATGACGACTGCATTGGGCTTAAAATTCTTGGCTTGCTCAATCAATAAATCTGCATTATTCTGTGCGGTCAGCACTTCCACTTCAAATTTTTCCCGATGGGCGGCAATGACTTCTAATGCTTGGGTGCCAATCGAGCCAGTTGAGCCTAAAATGGCGATGTGCTTTTTATGATCTTCCCTCATTGTGTTCTCATTAACTGGCGATAGTGTACTTTGTTTACGCTTCGATTTAAATAAAACAATCCGATCCGAAAAATAATATATAAAAGACTAATCCAATTCTTTGCCCGAAAAGGGCTTTTCGAAACAGCTAGCCATACATTCTCAAGGGCAAGATTATTTAACCCCCAATACAAATGAACAAATGCCTGATGTCGAAATAAAAAAGAGGGGTCAAGGTTGTAAGGTTCTTCAATTTCATGCATAAAACGATCTGCTTCTTCTGTTGCATTTCTCTGTAGACAGTCTTGGTCGTTCGTTCGCCTTTGTTGGGACAAGAATCCCACCAATAGGTGAAGATTGAGATTTTGCGGAGTTACATTTCTTCGGGACAGAGAGGATCGTAGAATTCGGTAATAGTACAATGGCTCAACGATGTTGGTTGCTGGGTATTTGTCAAGTATCAGTGTTGCCAAATCAGCGTCTGCAAATTCCTCTCGAAGGTAGGCACGGTAGAAGTCCGGAAAAGCGGAGAGAACCTCTTTTCTCATAACGGTAGTTGGCCCCAAAAATTGAGATTGCTGTAGTGCCTTCGCCCTCAGTTCCGTTAGGTCGGTTAATAACTTCAACTTTCTCACCGTATACCCCTGTTCATCCACTACCCAAAATGAAATTCCGCACATCATGAGGGTTTGGTCTTGTTTCAATACTTCTATTTGTTTTTCGAGGCGCTGTGGGTGCGACACATCATCCGCATCGGTGATCGTAAAGTAGGGCGATTGAATGTCCTTGACTAGTTTATTGATGGTTTTTACTCTCCCCTGATTGACCGGGTTGGTAATTATTTTGATGCGTGTATCATTATAAGATTTTGCAATACTCAGGGTTTCATCGGTGGAGCCATCGTCAATAATCCAAAGGTCAAAATCTACAAAGGTTTGAACTAATAGACTCTCAATGGCCTCTTGCAGGTAAAGGGCGGCATTGAACGCAGGCATTAGGATGGTGAGCTGGGGCATGCGTTTGTTGAACCACCAATTAGTGGATGAGAGGCTGCATGGCATCAGCAATCTTTCTGTCATTGGAAAGTCTCGGTACTTTGTTCTGTCCGCCTAGCTTCCCTTGCGATTTCATGTAGTCAATAAATCCATTTTTCCGTAGTGAAGAGATTTTTAGCACAGAGAGTATATTCCCGCTAATCAGATCATCATAGTACACGTTGAGTTGGCGTAACTGACTATCTAATTCATTTCGAAAACCTTCGATATTACTTGGTTTGTTAGCAAACTCAATTAGCCATTCGTGGTGTGGCATGCCTTCTGCCGGGGCCACGTTAGGAGCCACGGTAAACTCTACCAACTCAACTTCCGGAAATTTTTGCATCGTAAACTTCATCGCTTTCTCCACTTCTTCACCAATGACATGCTCTCCAAAAGCAGAAATGAAATGCTTAATCCGACCTGTCACTACAATACGGTAGGGATTTTTCGAAACAAATTTTATCGTATCTCCAATTGAGTAGCCCCACAAGCCCGCGTTGTTATTGATAATGACCGCATAATTTTTCCCGATTTCCACTTCTTCAATAGAAAGCCGACTTGGTTTTTCATTAAAATATTCTTCAGTAGGAACGAATTCAAAGAAGATGCCTGTGTTTAGCAGCAGCAGCAATCCTTCTGCATGTTGCGAATCTTGGTAGGCGATGAACCCTTCTGATGCGGGGTACGTTTCAATCGAATCAATTTTCTTTCCTATTGTTTCAAATAATTTGGCACGGTACGGTTCAAAATTGACACCACCATAGACAAACATCGAGAAGTTTGGAAATACATCTTTTATCTTCTTTCCGGTTCGCGCCTGAATCCGATCAAAATACATTTGTGCCCAGGGTGGTATGCCCGAAATTAATGACATACCGACATGGATCGTTTCATCGATAATCTTTTCCAATTTCTCTTCCCAATCTTCTATACAGTTGGTTTCATAACTGGGTTTCTGATTCGATCTAAGATATTGCGGTACGTGATGATTGACAATGCCCGAAAGTCTTCCTGTCTTGATTCCAGCTTTCTCATCCAGCACGGGGCTGCCTGAAAGGAATATCAAGCCTCCTTCTAAAAAGGATGCGTTTCCTGTCTCGTGTATGTAGCTAAGCAAAGCGTTTCGGGCACTATTGATATGGTTCGGTACAGATTCTTTGGTTATTGGAATATACTTGGTGCCTGAAGTAGTGCCAGATGTTTTGGCAAAATATTCTGGCTTGCCTTTCCATAGAATATCCGATTCGCCATGTAGTACCTTTTCTACATAGGGTTTCAATGCTTCGTAGTCGCGGATGGGTACTTGCCTAATAAAATCGGAATGCGATCGGATATCCGCAAAGCCATGATCCTTGCCAAAAAGGGATTTCTTTCCTTCTTTGATTAGATAATTGAAAACGTTTTGCTGGTATTGTACTGGCTGCGATGACCATTCAGCTGTCTGTTTGGCAATGTATGCGGCAAACGGTTTAGCAAGGATTGAACGAATTCCCATAGATGGCGCAAAGGTAAAAAAATGTATGGAGGTTCGGATTCTATCTTTTACTGCCAAAATTTCATTTTTTGGTTTTGGTTCGACATTTGCGCCACCACCACTCAACAAAAGCAATCGTTTTGCGTTGACGGACTAAACTGGAATCAGATGAATACATTCAAAACAATACTTGTAGGATTTTTGGCGGGATTAGCCGGGGCTTATACTTTTTTTGCCTACCAGACTGAGAAAACCGCCCGCCAGCAGGCGAAACAAGAGTTGAACGTGAATAATTTTGAGCCAAAAGAAATTTATCGCCCCAATGTTATTGAACCATCTACGGCCGTTGCTAGCGACAATGTAGATTTTAGCCTCGCTGCTGCCAAGGCTACGCCCAGCGTGGTGTATATTAATAGTATTTCGCAAAGCGGAGCAAGCTATTCCTATTGGGATTTGTTGTTTGGTGGCGGAGGTTCTCAAACTCAAGTGAGCTCTGGTTCGGGTGTCATCTTTACGCAAGACGGATACATCGTCACCAACAATCACGTAGTAGAATCGGCCGAAAAAATTCAAGTGCTTTACAATAAAAAATCCTATGATGCAGAACTGATAGGCACCGATCCATCGACTGATTTAGCGGTTTTGAAAATCAAAGAGACTAATCTTCCCGCTATTGCACTTGGAAATTCTAAAACGCTCGCTGTTGGAGAATGGGTGGTAGCAGTAGGAAATCCTTTTTCGCTTTCCTCGACTGTCACGGTAGGAATTGTAAGTGCCAAGGGACGAAGAATTAATGTGGTGGAAGATAAATTTCCTATCGAGTCTTTTATTCAAACAGACGCAGCGATTAATCCAGGAAATAGCGGAGGAGCTTTGGTTAATAAGAACGGTGATTTAGTTGGGATCAATACGGCCATCTTATCACGCACAGGTTCCTATACTGGTTATGCTTTTGCAGTGCCAGTGGATATTGCCAGAAAGGTGGTAGAGGATTTGATCAAGTACGGGCTTCCTCAAAAGGCAATTTTTGGTGGCGATGTGATGGAGTATGATTATCAAAACGCCAAAAAATATGATCTGGATGTGAACGTGAAAGAATTCAAAGGTGTGTTACTAGGCGATTTGTCAAGAGGAGGAGCGGCTGCCAAAGCAGGGCTACAAGAAGGAGATATCATCATAAGGGTAAATGAAGCAGACATCAACTCAAAGAGTGCGTTTGAAGAGGAATTGAGTTATCGCTACCCAGGCGATAAGGTAAGTATTGATTATTTGCGAAACGGAAAAAAATTAAACGTGTCTGTTACGCTTTTCAACAAGAATGGAGATACCAACTTAGTGAAGCGAAAAATATTCAATGATGGTACGCTGGGCGCCAATCTGGAAGCAGTTGAGTATGGTGTTAAAATCAATAAAATACGAGATGGCCTTTTTAGCAGATTGGGACTTTCTGAAAACTATACAATTGTTTCAATTAATCGCCAACGTGTAAAAGACCCGCAAGAGGTAATCGATTTCTTCAATGAATTCAAAGGACCTGTTTATCTATATGGTTTTAATAGCTCACGACAAGAGGTACCACTGAGGTTTAATCTGCGATGATTATCGTGTAGAAAAGCCCTTTCCAATGAGAGTTTTTTTAACGTGTGCTCAGTAATATTATCGTATATTGTAAATCAATTCAACTAAACCTCAATTTTATGTTAAAGAAAATATTAATCGGTGTGGGCATAGTTCTTGTTGCCATCGTAGGTTTCTTGGTGTATAGTAATTTGTTCCCCAAAAGCCCTCCTACAACCAAAGTGTTCAGCGAAAACGGCTTAAACATTAATGTTGCCTACAGCCAACCTTTTAAGAAAGGTCGATTGATTTTTGGAGAAGAAAAAGATGGTGCATTGCAGCCTTATGGTAAATATTGGAGGCTAGGTGCAAATGCGGCAACAGAGATTACGTTCAACAAGGATATCAATTTCTCGGGCAAACCGGTAAAGGCAGGAAGCTATAGAATGTATGCCGTGCCGGGAGCGGAGTCGTTTCAGATTTCGTTAAACAGTGAACTAGGTGTTTTCTTGGGTGTAAGGGAGCCTGATTATTCCAAAGATGTGTTAAAAGTAGATGTGCCTGTTATCCAGTCGCCCACAGAGACAGAGCAGTTTACCATCAATTTTGCACGTGACTCTACTGGAGTAAATATGGATTTTGTTTGGGATAAGATTATTGTCCGGGTGCCCATCACAGTGCAGTAGTTGACTCAGTAAGCTTAAAAGCACTTTTTTTATTAACCATGTCATTTTCTAAACGGAAATGGATAGGGCTACCTATCCTTATTCTTATTTTCCTGGGCGCAACCATTTGGTTGATTGGAAGAATTCAGTACAAATTGAACGTGATGGATGTGGAGGAATATGATCCTATCTCCACCCTAAAGGTTCCTGAACATCCGCTTACTCACGCCAAATTTCCTTTCATTGATGTGCATAATCATCAATGGATTATGCCAATTCAAGATTTGGATAAGTTGGTGGTTGAAATGGATTCACTCAACATGGGCGTGATGGTAAACTTAAGTGGCTTTCGGGGAAAGATTCTGGAGTGGTCATTGGATAAAGTTAACAAGAATCACCCAAACCGATTTGTGGTATTTCTCAATGTCAATTTCGAAAATCTGGATGACAAGGGCTGGCCAGAAGAAACGCTTGCGATGATGGAAGAAGCGGTAAAGCAAGGTGTGAAAGGATTGAAAGTGTACAAAGGACTTGGTCTAACGGACAAAGACAATGAAGGCAATCGGATAGCTGTGGATGATCCTCGACTTGATCCGATCTGGGCGAAGTGTGGAGAGTTGGGTATTCCGGTTTTAATTCATTCGGGCGAACCGAATTCGTTTTGGAATCCAAAAGACAAACACAATGAAAGATGGCTAGAATTGAAGAAGAATCCGGATCGGTATCGCGATCCCAAGAAAATTCCACCCTTCGAGCAGATAATGGGCGAACAACATCATGTTTTCAAAAAACATCCGAACACTAAGTTTATTGATGCCCACCTCGGTTGGTTTGGCAATGATTTGGAGCGCTTGGGAAGACTGTTTGATGAAATGCCAAACGTGTATACAGAGCTAGGCGCAGTGTTAGCTGAGTTAGGACGACAACCTAAGGCAGCCAGAGCATTTATGATCAAGTATCAGGATAGAGTCATGTTCGGTAAAGACACTTATAAAAAGGAAGAGTATTATACCTACTTCCGTGTGCTAGAGACGGGCGATGAGTATTTTGATTACTATCGAAAATACCATGCGCACTGGAAAATGTACGGGCTAGAACTCCCTGACTCGGTATTGAAAAAGGTGTATTATGAAAACGCACTAAGAGTGATTCCGGGGATTGATCAAACTCTTTTCAGAAACGCGCCTAACCAATATTAAGCCGAAATCCTCGATTTAAACTTTTTCGTCAATTCGTCAATCGAGTTTTTGAAGTTGGCATCCGTTTTCATCATATCTTCGACAGACTCCAGCGCATGGATTACAGTGCTGTGATCTCTTCCACCAAAGTTTTCGCCAATCAGTGCTAAAGTTAACTGGGTGTAGCGTTTGCAGAAGTACATGGCAGTTTGACGTGGAATAACGATTTCCCGCTTCTTCACTTTGCTCTTCATTGCTTCCAAGTCAACTTTGAAGTAATCGCCCACTGTTTTTTGGATGAAGTCAACGCTTACATCCGCTTGAATTTCTTTAACGATGTTCTTTAGAACTTCTTTTGCAAGTTCTAAATCAATTTCCTTTTTCAACAAGGTGGCGTGGAAAAGCAAAGAGTTTAATACTCCCTCCATATCTCGCAAGTTGGTATCTACACTAAACGCGAGGTATTCCGCTACCTCAGTAGGAATTTCGATACCATCGGATTGCATCTTATTGTGAATGATCGCAAGTTTTGTTTCGAAATCAGGCTCTTGTAAGTCTGCTGTAAGACCCCATTTAAACCGAGAGAG
>JABFSY010000388.1 GCA_013140395.1 Cyclobacteriaceae bacterium | reverse complement strand
TTCCTCTCCTCGCAAGAACTTAGCGCCAAATTTCTTCTGAAAATTTTCTGCTTTTACCGCTTCAAGCAGGCCCGCCTCTTCCAGTGCTTCCATGCATCTGGGTAGTAGGCTTTCACCAATCACAAAACGAGGAAATTTTTCGCGCTCCACAATTTTAACATTCCATCCGGCTTTTTTAACAATAGAGGCGGCTATCGTTCCTGCTGGACCAGCACCGATCACTAAAACATCTACAGAGTCGTTCATAGAATCCATTTGATAAAATTAGCTTCTTTTGTAAATGACTGCACTACTCCCGAAGTCGGGAGTAGTCATAATTGCAAAGATATAAGCTTTTAGAACAGCTATTTATGCTTCTTTTTTGACTTTGCAGGTAAGCAGTGTGTGACTGAGTCCAATCATATCCTTTTGTTCAACTACTTCAAGACCAGCGGCCTCGATACATTTAACAAAATTAGCGTACAGATACATTTGGCTATTTCCATTTGCCATGGCGGTGAAGTAAAGGGAAATCTGCTGTAGGGAGAAAGCAGCTACTTCGAAGCGTTGGCGGTCCCAGAATGTTTCGAGTATATATACTGATCCACCCGGTTCGAGTGCTTTTTTACATCGTGTCAGTATGGATTTGATTTCTGCGTCTGAAAAACAATCCAAAAACTGACTCATCCAGATGGCATCAAACCCAGTCGGAAAAGGCTGGGCTTCATCGAGAATGTTGCACTCATGGAAATGAATGCGATCAGAGAATCCTTTTTTAGCAATTTCCTCTTTGGCAATTCCTACTTGCCCGGGTAGATCCATAATCGTCATCGAAACAGTCGGATCATACTGTACGCATTGTATAGACCACCTCCCGGTGTTGCCACCTATATCCAAAATTCTTTTTGGTTTATTTTTAAATACATGACTCAATACCTCTGGGAACGCTTGATCAGAAAAAAAATGATCGAACCCAAACCAACTTTGTTGTACTTGCCTCGGGAGCTTCGAAAGACCTTCATAAATTGTTGGCCATTTTCCAAACACCTTTAGGCCTTCGGGTTTTTCATTTCGAATACTTTCTTCCAAAAAAAACATTCCATTGTAGCAGACGTCATGAACAAAGTCCATGTTAATCTGTGTCAGAGTGTCGTGCAGGATGAAAAAGGCGATCTTGGTTGTTTTGAAAATATTGTCTTTGCAGGTTAGAAGTTCCGTTCCCAAACCGGCTTCCATTAGTACCCGAACGCCATAATGTGGTAGGTTGGACTTTTCCACAACTTTCTCGATTGTGATGCCCTCTTTCTCTGCTTCTATTATGGCCAGGATACCTGTGTTTCTTAGTACTCGTGCGGTTTGAAAAACAACAGGGGCGAATGCAATCCATTGCGCTTTTTCTTTCGACTCAAGGGCGGTACGTTGATCAGATTCAAAAAAATTCATTCGGCAAGTTAATTAACCTTTTGTAAAATGATAGCCGCATTGCAGCCTCCAAAGCCAGAGGCAGTTTTTAGGCAGGTATTCACCATTCTTTTTTCAGGCTTTAGACACACATTGATAGGTGGGTTGTCAGGCTCTTCGCAGCCATAAGTTGCAATCACTTCGTTGTGTTGAAGACTTTTCGCACTCATGATCGTTTCTAGCACCCCGGCTGCCCCTAGCGTGTGGCCAAAATATCCCTTCATGCTGTTTGTCAACGTATGATTCAATCCCAGACCGATGAACGCTTTTGCTTCCATTTCATCATTGTATCGAGTGGCAGTACCGTGAGCGGAGATAAAATCGACATTGTCCGTTTCTAAGTGGGCTTCGCTTAGAGCTTGGGAAATTGCGTTGCCCAGTTCTTCGCCTGTTCGCGATGGACCCGAAATATGATTCGCATCGTTACTCAGCCCACCCCCCACGATTTTTATAAAGGGAGTCACGCCCAGTTGCTCGGGTTTGGTGGTAAGAATAACGGCTGCTGCTGCTTCTCCGAGGTTGACGCCGCTCCTTTTTCGGTCAAATGGTTTACAAGGCAATGGACTGATCGCCTGAAGGCAATTAAATCCCGACACAACAAATTGACTTAATACGTCAGCCCCGACTACCAATGCATGGTCATACTTTCCGGATTCAAGAAATCGTTTGGCAACGATCATTGCCATTACACCTGAGACACATGCATTTGAAACAACCATTTGATCTCTGATGCCGGCCATAGATGCCAAATAGCGGCTTGTTGCGTGCAGAGCTAATCTTGGATCAGTGGATCGGCCTTGTTCGAGAAATGATATGTTTCCTTTAGTTGTTGATAAGATAAACAACGTGCGTTCCGGGGCTAATGCAATTCCAAGGGTGGCTTGCCTCATTGCCTCCCAACAAATTTTTTCAAATCGTGAGAGGCCTGGAGAATCGCCTATGTCTGAGTCCTCCATTTTTCCTGCGAAAAATGGAATAGGTAAAAGGGCCCGGTCATTAATTTCCCGGATGCCTGTTTTTCCGTTTCTAATCTTTTGATAAGTAGCGTCAGTGGTTCGGCCCAAAGGGCTCACAACTCCATCGGCTGCTATCCAGACTGTGCTCATTTTACTCGGCAATATCCCATTTCTTTTTCCAGACTGCAA
>JABFSY010000054.1 GCA_013140395.1 Cyclobacteriaceae bacterium | reverse complement strand
GAATGGCCGAGAATATCATACCGATGGGTGTAAAGCAATTAATGGCCATTTCATTCATGAATTTAACACCAACCGAACAGAAAACTGATCAGCCAAAGCACTGTCAATTTGTAAAGAATATTTTTCAGGGTATAAATGATCCAATTGGCTGCGCAAATTAGAAAGCCCAATGCCGGTTCCTTGCTTTGCCGGCCGGCCACTGTTGCTGACTTGAATTGTTGTAGCATGAGGCGAGCAATCGACATTCATTTTTATCCAAGCTTTTCCTGCCGTTTTCATCACACCATGCTTAAATGAATTTTCGACTAGCGTAATCAACATCATCGGGCCAATTTGCTTTTCATTGATATCACCTTCTATCGTTTTGTCAATTTGAATCCGATCTTCGTACCGCAATAGCTCCAAAGCAATATAGTTATCTACTTGCTTCAATTCGCTTTCGAGAGGAACAAGCATGGCTTTACCTTGATGAAGTACATAGTCTAAAATTTCACTTAGTTGTAGAATTGCCTGTGGTGCTCTATTTGATTTTTCCGTAGTGAGGTAATAAAGGTTATTGAGTGTATTAAATAAAAAATGGGGGTTTAGCTGCACTTTCAAAAACCTCAACTCGGTTTCGATCTTATCGCGCATCAGCTTTTGATAATCCTCCTTGGATTGCTTCCAATGCAACAACATCTTAATGCCCATCGCAAAGAATACCACCATTAATAAAGAGGCCAGCAGAAAAAATAAATCAATGGAAGCTGGGCTCATGTCGTGAATGTTCAGTTCAGCCATCACAATAAACGTAAGCGCTGAAATCATCATTTCCAGGAAAAGTGATCCGATAAGCGCGTAAACAAAATAGGTGGCAAAATAGGCATAGCGCTCTTTCATTAAATAATTGGGCACTAAGTAATAGTTCAAAAAATAAGTGGTGAAAATGGTGACTGGCATCAACAGACCTACAAAGAAAAATGTCTGGACGTAGTTATTGTTTTTTCGTCCAAAGAAAATCACATACAAAGCCAACACCATCAGCCAAAACAAAATATGGATCACCCATCGCTGGCGCGTGAAGAGATAGTCTATCCAATTTGTTGTTCGATTCATCCGTCTGCATAATTAGGAAAAATCCTTTAAGACGTACTTAAAAATATACGATTAAGTGCTATTCCTACCTTTTCGACAGCATAGGATATCTTTTCGCCACATCCGCATCGAAAATTTGAATAACCCAATACTAAGGGCCTATCTGTCAAATAAAAATGTTTTGCTTGTATTTACCTCGTACCCTTGCTGAAACAAAAACTAAACTCAAACTTTATGAAACCTATGCTGGCAAGTTTTCTTTACGACTTTCACATGACTGGAGGACCACACTTTATGTTTCCGTTAGCTCTACTTTTACTCACGAACATCAACCTCATTTTATTCTCGATTTTCTCCCTGATTCAAAAGAAAGTTTTGCCAACAAAATACCTGGAAGCGATCAAATTGATTGGGATTCTGGCAGCTGTGTTCGGATCGCTGGGGACTATGGTTGGTTTAATGGAAGCATTTGATGCATTAGAAGGCATGAAAGAAATGCTACCCTTTCAGGTAATCATGGGCGGAATGAAGGTAGCTATTATAACCGTTATTTACGGCTTATTCATTTTTTGTGTCTCCATGCTTGCTTACATTATTCTTAAACTTTCCGTCAAAAATTCAGTTGTTTGATGCAGGAACTATTTATTCTTCTTCTCAAAAATTCAAATAGCTTTAGTTATTCCATTATCCCCAGAAACAAAAACTAACTCTAGACTTTATGAAAACTATGCTAGCCATCTCAATTACAGAACTACATAATGAGGGAGGTATTGTCTTTGTGGCTCCCCTATCGATTTTATTGACCATCAACATTGGCCTCGTCATCTATTCCATTTTCAGACTTTCTCAAAAAAGAGAAATATCAAAATTTGTTGAAGCGGTGAGGCAGATTGGCGTTCTAGCCGCAGCTTTTGGAGCAGCTTCTACTATTCTCGGATTATTCCAAGCATTTGGCGCGCTATCGAGGGGTAACCAAGTGTGGCCCTTTCAAGTTATCATCGGGGGTATGAGAGTAGCCGTGATAACTGCGATGTATGGGCTATTAATTTTTTGTTTTTCACTCCTCTCTTATATTATCCTTAAATTGTCTTCGAAAAATATCGTAGACTAATCTGATGAATGAATTTATTCTTCTTCTGGTAATCAATGCGGCTCTTGCCGGGGCTGTTATTACTTATTGGAGAAAGAGTAATCTTGATAGTACTTTTGCAGGTGTGGGCAAATACATTTTAATTCTTTTAGCAGGATGGATTGGGTTCTCAATAATGATCGGATTCTTTCTTGCTTTTCAGGATCTGGAAAATTCAAAAGTGTTTTCATACCAACTATTACTTGCAGATGTAATAGTTGTTCTTCGCTTCATCGCGGTTGGACTCGTGCTGACTTTTCTACTTAGGGTCTGCTGAATAAGTCAAAAAAAGCAAATTTTCATTTGGGTTAACCCTGCTGTATACCTTATCCAAAAGCTGGTTACTGCTGATTCTAATTTCTCTGCATACCTAACTGAATAACTTT
>JABFSY010000378.1 GCA_013140395.1 Cyclobacteriaceae bacterium | reverse complement strand
GACAAGAAATGGTAGGTCCCTTCCGGTCGCGCGCCATCATAGCTACTACGGTCGCCAAATTCCCACCGGCACTATCTCCCATTACTGCAACCCGCTCAGGATTAACTCCTAAACTCTTAGCATTTTTTACCGCCCAAACCGTTGCTTCATAGCAGTCTTCACAGGGTATCGGAAACGGATACTCAGGTGCAAGGCGATAGTCAACAGCAACTAAAACACATTCATTTTGTTTCGCTAGTCTTCTACAAGTGGAATCATGGCTTTCAAGATCACCTACTACGAATCCACCACCGTGAAAATAAAGCAATAGAGGAAGTACTTTGCCTTCAATTGGTCTGTATATCCTCAACACTATCTCTCCATCCCCCGAAACTTTTATCATTTCATCTCTAATTTGAAAAAGATTCTCCTGGGGGTACTGTGCCAGGGCTTTCAGTTCCTTTATTGCCTTCCTGTTGTAGTCTCTAAATTCAACAGCCGTGATTTTCGTAAAGTCTATCTGTTTGCGAAATCGCATTAGAAACAACAGAATTCGAATGCGGAGAGTAGGCAGCATTTAGATATTGAGTTAGACCAACATTACTTCAACCAATTAATAATCGAAGGAATGCTAATCATTGGACATCGTCTTAAGGGCATAGCCTTTTACCTGATAAGAGCTTAAGGTAGTTTGTGCTGTCAACGTTACTTTTGTCTTTGGCGAAAGCATTGTCTTGTTATACCCAAGCCAAGTCAGGCTTTGGCCACACACCAAAAACTTCACCCCAGCATTACTGAGTTCCTCGATCAGCGGTAGGCTTGGATTGTTGATTTTATATCTTTTCTGATAGGCCTCGTTATTGAAGAAAGAGCGGGAGGCATTGCCGCCATGAATCGCCACCACAAAATTTATTCTCTCTTTTGGAATTCCAGCGGCTATGTGCAAATTAAATATCCTTGCAAGATCAGAAAGACCAGCATTGACCATCGATGAATCCATTTTAAATTTCTTTCCTTCCATCTCTTGAAAAGCAGTGAAATCAAAAACTATATTATAGGTCAAACTTGGATCTGGCTTCTCGTCAATCCCCTCGACTACCGCCACCGGGGCATTGATATCGCCTTTAATATACGGGTACATCAGTTGCGTCTTATTTCCCAACGTATCTCTACGAACATTGCATGCTTTCCAAAACGACTCAAAATAGACCTGATCCAAATCAATGGTGCGTTTTTTCCAAGCGTCAGCAAATCGTTTAAACTCATCTGCGTTTTGAGCGGTGCTGGAGTATGTAAGTACAAAGGCACCTTTTTTATTGTTCGAAAGCTGGGTGCTAAAATTTAGAACCTTCCCTTCGTTCTTCAACAAATTGAGAATAGACGTGATCTTTTCATGGCCTCCCTCAACCAATGCGCGATTTTCGGATTTGCAGGTCAAAGTAGTTTCAAATAGGTAGTATTGAGCCATTACACTCGTTGAGCTAACAACCAGAAGCAAAAACACCAATGATTTCATGGGGGTGATTCAACAGGGGAAAACTGCTGAATCACCAAGTTAAGAAAATAAGCAAAAAAACACTACATTTTATTAGCATGGCGTGAAGCCAACAGCCATTTCATTCCCTTCTTCACATATACTTCGGTATACAATAGATCCATGGTAAATAGATTTTTATTGACAACACCTGAAAATTTTCCTTTACCAATCAAGAGGGCCATGTTTGGATACAATCGTACAGTTGCCTCCGTTACGATCACTTCCTGATAGTTAAGTTTGCCACTCACCACATCATCCAATACTTCCTGTTTAGTTTGGATCCATCCGTTGGAGTGAACATATTGAGCACGATCATCCAATACTATTTTTAGCGAATCGATGTTTTTGTTTACCAGCCATTCAAACTTCTTTTTTGAAATCTCAATGATTTGTTGCTCCTGCGCTGTTTGCTGGGCAAGCGTATCCATTGAAAATCGGCAGACAACAAAACAGACAAGTAGTATCGGCTTCATCTTTTTCTATTTATAGATTTCGTTTAATATACCAGCCAATCGAATACCCGCCTGTGCAAGTCGCAGCTTCACGGCATCTAAATTTTTGTAAGAATATTTAAAACTCAAATTACCATCGCCAACTGCATATACTTGCTTCCGGTAAGTCATTGATTCAGTTGCCCAGTCTCTAACGCTTGCTTTTTGCCATTGCGCCAGCACCTCTTCTTTTGGTTCTTCCAGCGCCCCAGCCAATTCGGTATAACTTAATTTGGTGTCATCAATCATGTTGCTATCCCAGACACTATGCAGGTTGGTATCATTGCGAAACCATTTCACCTTGACGTTATTGCCTCCACGGTCGTCACAACAGCCAACATGTAATGGCTGATGAATGTCGCCCACTAAATGAACAATCATTTTAACATATTCCATTTCTATCTTTCGATCCAGCTTTTTGGTTTTCAGCTCTGCAATCAATCGTTCTAATGTCATGATCACATCGCCATTTGGGTTCTTAGGTGATTCTACATAGCTCTTTCCCGTCTCGATCGTAACCCAGTGCCAGTCAGCCGTGTAATTATACGATGAATCAGACCTCACTTCATCCATCCAGGTGCTCATC
>JABFSY010000236.1 GCA_013140395.1 Cyclobacteriaceae bacterium | reverse complement strand
ACTTAAACAACTGATCTTCCAGGTTTAATTCATATGAAAAAGCAAAGTAATTTTCGCTGGAGGCGCTATCCATACTTGCATCCAACCGATCGAGCATAAAAAGTATTTTCCCTCCGCGCATGATGTACTGATCAAGCTTATATTTGTCAGTCTCAGAAAATTCAGAACGAGGTTTTGCAATAATCAATGCTTGATAATCAGGAACCGTATTTTTTCTTGACAACTCCAACTGAAAAACATCGTATTGCTCTGAAAGAGCGCTATTGAAACTGGCTATTTGCAAACTATCCAATTCTCCATGACCTTTTACAAGCGCAATTTTTTTGCGTTGCGTGTTTGCCAATTTGTAAATAGCATTGGCCAGTTCAAATTCAACATTTTCTATGGATTGATTCAACGTCTCTTGAGCCCCTTGGGTGCGGCTACCCTTCAACAACATCACGCCCGTTTCAAATCCGCCAGTTGACACCAGCGCGCCTGGAAAAACAAACTTCTCAATCCGTTGCCCGTCTTTTGTGTCAATCACATTCATCGCACTGATTCCCTTTGCAGCGAGGTCACTCATAAACTCATTCCGTGCCTTCTCGCCTACCGCCTGATTTGGATCCGTGAAAACAAAGTTGATTTTGTTGTTCGAATAAATACGAAATTCATCCAACGCTTCTTTGATCGATTTTTGAAACCGCTTAAACCCCGGATTCAAATCGCCTTCTAAAAAGACCTCCACAAAAACATCATCTTCTAATTTATTTAAGAGTTCCTTCGTTTCGGACTTTATGGTGTACCTCTTTTCTTCGGTGATATCAAGCCGGGAAAAATAAAACTGTCCTAATCCGTTGATGAGCAAAACCAACATTATACTGTTTGCCACCAAAAGCAAATCTCCCACTTTTTTACTTTGTTTCCAGTTCACCATAGTCTGCTTCCCAAAACCACTTTTGTAAACAGTAACAACAACCCTGCTGTACTTAGCGAGTAGATAATGTCTCTTGTGTCGATTAACCCTTTGCCAAGCGACTCATAGTGATACAGAATACCAAATTGTTTCACCAGCAGGGCTTGACTTCCGGCAAACGATGAAAGTGAATCAAATCCGGTATACAACAGAAAACAGAAAAAGGCAGCCAACAAAAACGCCACGATTTGATTATTTGAAAGCGTAGACGTAAAAATTCCAACCGCACAAAAAATGGCCGCCAAAAACAGCAGACCTACATAAGAACCAACTACTGCAGCCGTATCAATGTTTCCAACAGGATTACCCAACGTGACGATCGAAAAATAATAAATCAAGGTGGGCAACAAAGCGACCACTACCAACGCAAACGCGGCAAAAAACTTACCCAATACAATATCCCAATCGGTCAGCGGCTTCGTTAGCAGTAACTCAAGTGTACCCAGTTTTCTTTCTTCCGCAAAACTCTTCATGGTGATGGCTGGAATCAGGAAGATAAAAACATAAGGCGCCATTGAAAACAAGGTATCTAAATCGGCATATCCGTAATCAAGAACGGAGGTCTCCGGAAAAACCCAAATCAACAGCCCCATGGCAGTTAGAAAGATGCCAATCACCAAATAGGCAATGAGCGAATGGAGAAAGCCGTTGAATTCTTTTTTGAAAACGTGAATCATACCGCAGCGGAAGTAATCGTTAATGATCGAAAGATATCTTCCAACGTGTTTTCCTCCACCTTGAACGAAAGCAATGCCTGGTTACGGTCCGTTGATAAACGAAAAATGGCGGCTCGAACTTCATCACTCATTTGAGTCGTTATCCGACAGAGGTGTTTGTCCATTTCCACCTTTTCTACTCCAGAAATAGACTCAATAGCAGACAGAGGTGCTGCGCCATCCCACTCTACCACTAACACAACTTGCTCCTTCTTTCCCGTGAGCAAATTCTTTAATAGATCATCAGCCACAATTTTCCCTTGATGGATCACGATCACGCGATCACACAATGCCTGCACCTCCTGCATAATGTGGGTAGATAGAATAACGGTTTTTTGTTCGCTTATATGCTTGATTAATTTTCTTATCTCCAAGATTTGATTCGGATCCAACCCGGAGGTGGGCTCATCTAAAATTAATACTTGGGGATTGTGAATCAGTGCCTGCGCCAAGCCCACTCGTTGCCGGTACCCCTTGGAAAGAGACTCAATCCGCTTATTTTGTTCCTTGGTCAACCCACACAACTCGATCATCTCTCCCACCCGCTTTACTGTTTCCTTTTTTGTTAACCCATAAACAGACGCCACAAACTGCAAGTATTCGTGCACGTACATTTCTAAATACAAAGGATTGTGTTCAGGAAGGTATCCGATAATGCGCTTAATGGCCATCGGCTGCTCCACTACATTCAGCCCGTTGATGGTAATGCTACCGGAAGTGGGCGGTAAGTAGCTGGTTGCCATCTTCATGGTAGTCGATTTACCTGCCCCATTAGGGCCCAAAAAGCCAACAATCTCACCCTGTTCAACAGAAAAAGAAATGTTGTCTACAGCCAATTGCTGGCCATATTGCTTGGAAAGATTGGTTACGGTCAGTGACATTTTAAATGCCTGCAAAAATAGTTTAAAAGTTGACTTGTTACCCACGTATTACTTGGCCTATTAATTGCCATTGTACGTTCGGGTGAATATGCTGAACTTTGTCAACCAATTTAGAACATAAATGAAACGTCTACTCATCGCCTTCATTGCCTTAACTGCTGCTCCCTATGCCCATTCTCAAAGTGGCTATCGAATTGACTTTAAGATAAAGAACTGGAAAGACACTACTGTTTATTTGGGCAGCTACTACGGAGAAAGCACCGTTTTACGTGATACGGCAAAGAGCAAGGCGGGCGCTTTTCATTTTGATGGGAAAACTGCGCTACCGGAAGGCGCCTACTATTTAGTGCTTGGAAAAAACAAGTTGTTTGACTTTGTAGTTGGGAAGAATAAGTTTTTCACTATTGAAACTACAGCAAACCCAACAGATCCGTTAAAAATTGAAGATTACGTGAAGACAATTGTTGTAAAAAATGACGAAGACAATAAGCTGTTTTTCGACAATCTTCATTTCATAGGACAGCAGAGCATCGATGCCGAACCCTTGATTAAAGTATTGAGGGACAGCACGCTGACAGAAGATCAAAAGAAAGACGCCCGAGCGTCCTTTTCCAAAATCAATGATCGTGTAATGGCCTATCAGAACCAGTTGATTGAAAAGAATCCAACGAGTTTAACCGCACGGCTGCTGAAAGTGACCAAGCAAATCGAAGTTCCCAATCCACCCAAAAAGCCAGACGGATCAATTGACTCTACCTTCCAATTCAAGTACTATCGACAACACTTTTTTGACAACCTCGATTTGGCCGATGAAGCCATGATCCGACTCCCACGCCCTTTCTATCAAGAAAAAGTAAAGGAGTATTTGGATAAGCTATTTGTGCCGGCACCAGACAGCATCATGAAGGCTATCTCTGGAATTGTTGAACAGGCCAAGAAGAACCCAGAGACCTATAAGTACATGATTTACAACTTGATGGTATTGTACCAAGCACCAGATATTATGGGATTGGACGAAGTTTTTGTACGGCTGAATGATAATTATTTTGCTTCTGGCGAAATGAATTATTGGGCAGTAGCCTCCATAAAGAAAAGTATGAAAGACCATGCTGATAAGATTCGAACCAGTATGATCGGGCGTACAGGTGCCAACCTCATCATGCAAGATCAGAATCTGCAGCCAAGGTCGATGTACGACATCAAAAACAAGTATACTATTCTTTTCATTTTTGATCCCGATTGTGGCCACTGCCGGGAAGAGACACCCAAACTGGTAGAATTTTACAACAAGAGTAAAGCACAATACAACTTTGAAGTGTACGCGGTGTCCTCAGACACTAGTATGCTAAAAATGAAAAACTTTATAAAGGAATTTAAGACTCCATGGATTACGGTAAATGGGCCCCGAACCTATATGAAAGAGCACTATTCCAAACTGTACCATTCCGAAACCACTCCCACGATCTACATCCTGGACGACAAGAAAAAGATTGTTGCCAAGAAACTGCCTGTTAAACAACTGGACGAATTTCTTTCCAAGCGCGAGAAGTTCGAAAAGATGAAGAAAAGTCAACCTGCAAAGGGGTCCTGATTCAACCTTGGTGACGTAATTCTGTTCGTTCATTACAATATTTTACATCTTTCGATCCATTCCTTGCAACTATTTATCCATTTGGGAGTATCTAATACAAAATACTCCACCATGGCACTAATGGATACCCTATTCGGCAAGAAAAAGAAAGAATTCAAAGCTTCCTGTCATATTACTAAGGAGCCGCTCGAAAAAGGTTACGGCTACTTACTTACCACCGCTCAAGTAGTTAGTTCTAAACGCTACTGGGATTTGATTATGACGGAGCCGGAAACCATGTCATATACTATTTCGCACTTCAAAAATCAGCCGAGCGGAACCCAAATGCGAAACATGATCTTTGAAAAATATGCGACCATTGCAAAACCATGGATCGTTTCCGATTCGATAATAAGCTATTTTGAAGTAGATAAGTCAACGGCCAGAGACCTTGCTAAAAAGTGGTGGGAAAGCGAGGGGACCTTTACACCTACCACAACTGGTCCCGCTGCCCAACATTTGGAACAAGCTACCTTTTCAAGCCTAAAAGATTACGCTGTACAAGAGGCAGGGCGTGGAAAAGTAAAGCTGGCAAGCTAGTTTTTCCGCTCAATAGTGAACTTAACTAACTCTCCTAGAGAATTGCGATAGGTAGAATCAGGGAGTTCTTTCAGCAATTCCAAGGCCTCGGAATAGTATCTGTTCATCGCGTCTTTTGCATATCCTATTCCCCCTGATTTCTTCACAAATTCAATAACTTCTTTGACTTTCTTGGGCTTCTCGCTTTCATTTTTTACAATCGAAATAATTTTGCGCTTCTCGAGCCAGCCTGCTTTTGACAACGCATAGATAAGAGGTAGCGTCATCTTTTTCTCTTTGATGTCAATACCTAGTGGTTTGCCGATTTCGTCTTCGCCAAAATCAAAAAGGTCATCCTTTATCTGAAAAGCCATCCCTACTTTTTCTCCAAATAGTTGCATTCGCGCCACCATTTCTTCTGAAGCTGCCACTGAACTGGCCCCTACCGCACAACACGAGGCAATCAAAGAGGCGGTCTTCTGCCGAATGATATCGTAGTAAATTGCTTCATCAATATCAAGTTGTCGCGCTTTTTCCATCTGAAGCAACTCACCTTCACTCATTTGCTGTACTGCAGTATTCACAATGCTCAACAAATGAAAATCCTTGTTTTCCAATGACAATGCCATCCCTCGGGAAAGCAAAAAATCACCGACCAATACAGCAATTTTGTTTTTCCACAACGCATTGACAGAAAAAAAACCACGTCTGTAGTTGGAGTCATCTACCACATCATCATGCACGAGCGTAGCTGTATGGAGCAATTCAATTAGCGAGGCCCCGCGAAAGGTTGATTCATTAATGACCCCACATGATCCGGCACTTAAAAACACAAAAAGCGGACGCATTTGCTTCCCTTTTCGCTTGACAATATAGGTCATGATTTTGTCCAGCAGCAAAACCTTCGTTTTCATAGAAGCTCGAAACTTATGTTCGAACTCTTCCATTTCAACGGCAACGGGTGCCTTAATGTGGTCGAGGTGCAAAGACATTCGCACAATATTACAGAAAAGTAGATAGTAGACGATAATGGTTCTTAAAATGCCATCAATAAAAAAAATATGAGGCGGGTGGTAAGCAACCGACAATTCACTATTTTCGAGGCAATGTTGTATATCAATAAGTATTGGGAACAGGTCATATTCATCATATCGGTGATCATTGTGACATTTATTGTTTCCCGAATTTTACGGTTTCTAGTAGGCCGTTTTTTTAGAGCTGCGGCTCGTAAGTTGAAAGTGGATCCTACCCGCTATAACTTTTTTAAAAATGCTGTTGACTTTATCCTCTTCTTCATAGCGTTAGTAGTAATTTTCAGGTCCATCCCTGCCCTGCACACAGTAGGCACAACGCTGCTGACAGGTGCCGGGGTGTTGGCTGCGATTGTTGGCTTCGCCTCTCAAGCTGCCTTCTCTAATATCATAAGTGGGTTTTTCCTGGTGATCTTTAAGCCTTTCAGCGTGGGCGATCGTGTTAGAATTGGGCAACTCTACACTGGCGATGTGGAAGATATTAATTTGAGGCACACCACCATCAAGGACTTCGAGAATAGAAGAGTGATCATTCCAAATAGTGTGATCAGCAACGAAACCATCATTAACTCCACTATTACAGACGAAAAAACCTGCATGTTTGTGGAAGTTGCTATTTCCCTTTCTTCCAACATAGACCAAGCGATAAAGATTATTCAGGAAGAGGCCATGCGACACCGCTACTATATCGACAATCGAACCGATATCGAAAAGACGCGTGGTGAGCACCCCGTCATGGTGCGCGTCATGACCTTTCTGGACTCCGGCATACATTTAAGGGCATCGGTCTGGGCAAAAGACCCTACCGATGGATTTGACTTAAAATGCGATCTAAACAAGTCGATCAAAGAACGCTTTGATGCGGCTGGTGTCACCATGGCCAATTTACACCACTTGCTGGTGATGAAAAATTTGTAGTCCAATGGCCAGAAAGAAAAAACTCGCAGCCCACACAAATGAAACTCGCCCCAGCGACAGCAAGGTAATTCTTGAGCTCATCCAGTATGATGAGAAAGAGTACAGCATGTACCAAGATTTGCCCATTACAGAACTCATCGCGCACATTAAACTAAATCACGTCAATTGGATCAATCTGGATGGACTTCATGAAAAGTCAATCGTTCAAAAACTGGCCGATCACTTCTGCCTTCATAGCCTGCTGGTAGAAGACATCACCAGCGACCATCAACCGAAAGTAGAAGAGTATGACGACTTTCTCTTTTTCACTTTGAAGATGCTATATCGCATTGAAGCCGGAGTTATTGATTACGAACAAATCAGTTTTGTACTGGGAAAAGATTACTTGCTGTCCTTTCAGGAAAAAGAAGGTGACCTATTTGGAAATTTGAGAGATCGCATTCGGCTCGATCAGGGCAGGGTACGAAAAAAGAAAGCAGACTATTTGTTGTATCGTGTTATCGATATCATTGTTGACAACTACTACACGGTGTTGGACGCGATTGGCCAGCAAATAGAAACGATCGAAGAAGAGATCTATAAAAACTCATCCGAAACGCAATTTAAAAACATACAGCAGCTCAAGAAAGAGTTGATTTTTTTGCGAAAGGCGCTATACCCTCTGCGCGATGCCATGAGCAAAATCATAAAAGATGAAAGTGGATTTATTGAACCAGGTAATCTTCGCTACTATGCCGATGTGTATGACCATGTCGTTCACCTGATCGATTCGCTGGATACCTACAAAGATCTTACTTCTGGTCTGATGGATATTTACATCAATACACTCAACACTCGAATGAATGAAGTGATGAAGGTACTGACGGTTATATCTACCATTTTTATGCCTTTGACTTTCATTGTCGGTGTGTATGGAATGAATTTTCATACCGACAAATCAGTCTGGAATATGCCAGAATTAGATTCACCCTATGGCTACCCTATTGTGATGGGGTTCATGCTTCTAATAGTTATTGCTATGATTCGCTATTTTAAATTCAAAAAATGGTTTTAATTTACACTACCTAAACCCTATCCTTATGTTGATCCCTATTTTACTTTTGCTCCTTGGATTTGGAGTATTGATAAAAGGAGCCGATTTTCTAGTAAATGGTGCTTCATCCGCTGCCAAGAAGTATGGCATCTCCAATTTGGCCATTGGCCTCACAGTAGTGGCCTTTGGCACCTCCATGCCAGAGTTGATTGTCAGCCTCCTTTCCGCCCTAAATGGAAAGAACGATGCTTCATTTGGCAATGTCATTGGGAGCAACAATTTCAACTTGCTTTTTATCTTAGGCATAGCTGGATTGATTTACCCATTGGTTGTGCAGCGCAACACAGTGAAGTATGAAGTACCCCTTTCGTTGTTGGCAGCAGGGGTTCTATTTCTTCTTGTCAATGATTCTATATGGGGTGGAGAAGGTGCTGGTAGCTTAAGCAGAATAGATAGCATTATCCTCTTGGCATTTTTTGCTGGTTTTATTTTCTACATCTATAAAACCATGAGCCACACAACCGATTTGGAAGAAGGCGAGCCCATCAAAATTTTTAGTATGCCGCTATCGATAGGCATGGTGATTTTGGGTCTTGGTATGTTAATTGGCGGGGGACAATTAGTTGTGAATAATGCACTTGAAATTGCCCGTGCCTATGGGCTTTCAGAAAAACTAATCGGTTTAACGATTCTTGCCGCTGGTACGTCTTTGCCTGAATTGGCAACGTCTTGTGTAGCCGCTTATCGTAAAAATACAGATATCGCAATTGGCAATGTGGTAGGCTCGAATATTTTCAACATCTTTTTTATTCTTGGCATTACTGGTGTTGTCAATCCAATGGCTTACAATCCCGCAATGAACTTTGATCTGTATGTACTGATGGGGTCTACCGTGTAACTGATGATATTTATGTTTACCTTAAATACTCGTAAACTCGATCGTTGGGAAGCCGCGTTATTGCCCGGGGGGTATATAGTG
>JABFSY010000074.1 GCA_013140395.1 Cyclobacteriaceae bacterium | reverse complement strand
ACCTACACCCGCTCGATAGAAACGAAACAACCTTATAAAATTGAACATCGCCTGCAAATGGCCGATGACCGAATAAAGCACCTGATAGGATCTGGCTGAACCGATTACGATAAAAATGGAAAAGCCTTAAAAAGTATAGGCATAGTGCAAGACGTTACCGAACAGAGGCAGTTTGAAGAAGAACTTAAAAGGAACAATCAATTATTAGAGGCTTCTCAGGCCATAGCCAAACTTGGTGGTTGGGAATTGGATTTAATCAACAACCACCTTTTCTGGACTGCTGAAACCTATCGCAAACACGATACCAGCTCCGAAGAATTTGACCCCACTGTGGATGCTGGTGTAGGTTATTTTTTACCCGAATCAAAAAAACAAATCAGTGAAGCTTTGGAACTGGCAATGACAAAAGGTATAGGCTATGACTTATTTCTGGAAACATACACCACGAAAGGAAGAAAAATTGAAGTAAGAACAACGTGTGAGGTTACGCTGGTTGACGAAAAGCCGACAAAATTAACCGGCATCTTTCAAGATATTACTGAACAGAAAAAAATACGAAATGAACTACAAGCATCGAACACCCGCCTAAGCATCGCTGCTGAGGCTGCAAAAATTGGGATTTGGGAGTTTTTTATGGATGATCAAAAATTGATTTGGGATGATAAAATGTTTGACCTATTCAATGTTTCTAAAAGCACCTTTTCAGGCACGTATGCGGCATGGCGTTCTACTGTACACCCAGACGCTCTTGAGAAGAGCGAACGAGAATTGCAAAACGCAATCGCTTCTGGTCAAAGTTTTAATAGCGAATTCCGAATAGTATGGCAAGACAAATCCATCCATCACATCAAAGGTATGGCAGAGTCTGTTCGTGATCAGAATGGCACTCCATACAAAATGATCGGTGTTAATTATGATATTACAGAGCGCAAAGAACTAATAAGTGAATTAATAGGAGCCAAGGAACGTGCAGAAGAAAGTGAGAAGAAGCTGCTTGAAGCACAAGAGCTATCACACGTGGGCAGTTGGGAATATATCACGGAAACGGATACCGTAAATTGGTCGAACGAGTTATTTAATATTTTTGAACGCTCTCCTAACCTAGGCGCACCCAGATATTCTGAACAAAGGCCATTCTATACGGATGAAAGTTTTACGCGTTTGGACAAGGCCGTTCTGGATTGCGTTGAACGGGAAATTCCTTATGAAATACTGTTGAATATTATAGCTGGAAGCGGTTCTACAAAACAAATCATTTCAAAAGGTCAAATAAAAAAAGACTTGGAAGGCAAAATAATAGGTTGCGTTGGAACCGCTCAAGATGTTACCAAACAAAAGAAATTAGAGGCAGAATTGATTGCTGCCAAAGAAGAAGCAGAAGAAAGCGACCGCCTGAAAACAGCCTTTCTGGCCAACATGAGCCATGAAATAAGAACACCGATGAACGGCATTATGGGCTTTGCCAATCTGTTGCAAAAGCCAGGCACTACACACCAAAAAGAAACGGAGTACCTGGCGCTGATTCAGCAAAGCGGAACCCGAATGCTCAACATCATCAATGACATCATCAGCATTTCCAAAATAGAAGCAGGTGAAATTCAGGTTGTGCTTTCACCCACCAACATAAACGAGCAGTTGGAATTCATACGCGCATTTTTTGAACCCGAAGCTTCCGCGAAAGGAATTCAGTTAATAATAACAAGTGCATTGTCCACTCGCAAAGCCATCACTATCACCGATCGCGAGAAGGTGTATGGCACATTGGCGAACCTGGTTAAAAATGCCCTTAAGTTTACCCATGCCGGCACAGTGGAAGTGGGCTGCCGCGAAAAACCGGAGCAGGCAGAACTTGAGTTTTATGTGAAAGACCAAGGTATAGGCATTCAACAGGATCAGTTAGATTTTATTTTTGAACGATTCCGGCAGGTCAACGAGTCCACCACACGCAACTATGAGGGGGCAGGCTTGGGCTTGGCCATTTCAAAAGCGCAAGTAGAAAAATTAGGTGGAAGAATATGGGTGGAGAGTGAGATAGGGAAAGGCTCAACATTTTATTTCACTATCCCCTGCGAAGGAGATTTGCAGGACAAAGAAGCACAGGCACAACAGACAGAGACTGCTTCATCCACCGATAAAGAGCGTAGCAACCGAAGCCTTAAAATAGTCATAGCCGAAGATAATTTTGTATCGGACCTCTATTTAAAATCAATATTGAACATAAATGGCAATGAAATTCTGCACGCCACTACAGGCACCGAAGCAGTAGAAATTGTGCGCAACAACCCCGACACGGATGTGGTGTTGATGGACATTAGTATGCCCGAACTCAACGGGTATGAAGCCACCTCGCAAATAAGGCAATTCAACAAAACGGCAATTATTATTGTACAATCGGGTTATGCTTTTGAAGAGAATATAAAAAAAGCCACAGAGGCCGGATGCACTGACTTCATCTCTAAACCCGTGGACGAAAACGAATTGCTAAGGTTAATTGAGAAGCATGTAAGGAAGTAGTGCCTTAGGACAAGAGAATGTAATCATCGTATAAAACTTAGAGGCAAGGATAAAGAAATCAAGTATTACTAGCTTCTTCATCTTTTT
>JABFSY010000271.1 GCA_013140395.1 Cyclobacteriaceae bacterium | reverse complement strand
CTTCTTCTAGTGCAAGTAAACAAGCGATAGATTCAATAGCACCTGCAGCACCTAACAAATGACCCGTCATCGACTTGGTAGAACTGATGTTCATTTTATAAGCGTGATCGCTAAATACTTTTTGAATGGCTTTGATCTCGCCAATATCGCCAAGAGGCGTAGATGTTCCGTGGGTGTTAATGTAATCTACTTCTTCAGGTTTGATACCAGCTTCTTCCAACGCGTACTCCATTACTTTGATAATTCCAAAACCTTCTGGGTGTGGAGCAGTAATATGATAGGCATCAGAAGACATGCCTCCGCCAATAATCTCTCCGTAAATTTTAGCACCACGTCTTTTAGCATGTTCGTATTCTTCTAAGATTAGTGCACCAGCCCCTTCACCCAATACAAAACCATCACGACCTTTATCATAAGGGCGCGAAGCTGTTTCAGGTGAATCATTTCTTTCAGAAAGTGCTTTCATGGCATTGAAGCCACCAATTCCAGCAATACAGACCGCAGCTTCAGATCCTCCAGATACAATGACGTCTGCTTTTCCTAATTTCAAATAGGTGTACGCATCGTAAATAGCATTTGTGGAAGAAGCGCAAGCCGAAACGGTGACGAAGTTGGGGCCACGGAAACCATACTTGATCGAGATATGTCCTGCACTTAAGTCAGGGATCATTTTAGGAATGAAGAAAGGATTGAAGCGTGGTGTTCCGTCACCTGCTGCATATGATCTCATTTCTTCTTGAAAAGTAAAAAGTCCGCCAATGCCTGATCCCCAGATCACGCCAACGCGATCATTGTTAAGTTCGGCAAGAGGAAGTTTGGAATGAATAATCGCCTCATCGGCAACCACCATGGCGTATTGAGAAAACGGATCCAGCTTTCTAGCTTCTTTGCGATCCATGAACGAGGCCGCATCAAATCCTTTTACCTCACACGCGAATTTTGTCTTGAAAAGAGTAGTATCAAATTTAGTAATTGGGGCAGCTCCGCTTTTCCCTTGGCTAAGCCCGTCCCAATATTCTTGAAGGGTATTTCCAATAGGGGTAAGCGCACCTGCCCCAGTGATAACAACTCTTTTGAAAGTCATAAATTATAAGGCGGCCGAGCGAACGGCCTTTGCTTATTTCTTAAACGCTTATTTTTTAGCGTTTTCCTCTAAGTAAGAAATTGCCTGACCTACGGTCGCAATATTCTCTGCTTGATCGTCTGGGATGGAGATATTGAATTCTTTTTCAAACTCCATGATAAGCTCAACGGTATCCAAAGAGTCAGCTCCCAAATCATTGGTAAAGCTTGCCTCGGGCGTCACTTCAGATTCTTCTACGCCTAGTTTGTCGATGATGATTTGTTTTACTTTTTGTGCGATCTCAGACATGATAATAAGGTTTAATGATTCAAAAATCAGGTGCAAATAAAGGGATTTAGCGCAATATTGACAACTTTTGCAATCTATCAGATTTGCACGAATGTCCTATATCTGCTTAAAATGAAGAAAAAACGCCTTGATATTGATTATTCCTACGATTTTGAATTGATCGGAATCATTTCTCCGCTCAAAGGCTATAAGTTGGCATGGGAAATTAATAACCGATTGGAGGTGAAGTTGATAAAGGACATCGACTTACAGATTAGTTTCAAGAAAGGGACCGAAAGCAGCTTTTCCTATTTTTCTTACCACGTGGAGGGAAATGTGCTGAAACTGTTTCGTAATAAACCCAACGAACAAGAGCTGACAAAAAACATTTTAGTACCAGAATACCCCCACTTTGATTTTATTTTGATGACGCAAAGTGATGATACGGGCAAGAGCAATCGTTTGCAAGAAGTCTTACGCACGATCCCTTCCATAGAACTAGTTGCTTTTATACCTTTGATCGCTTTAAAATCAAAGGATCACTTTATTTTCTAGCGTGATAGAACATTTTGTTATTCAGTTTATGGTGTGCAAGAGTCTTTCAAATTTTTTTAAGGCGGCCTGGCGAGGCGCCATCGGGCTATCCGCTACAAGTCCTCGCTCGTTCCTCACTGCGGGCTTTCCGCTTCTATCCCTGGCCGAGGTTTGTGTATCTATTGAACGCACCAAAATTGAATTTCGAACTTTCTCATCCAATTGCTAAAAATCTGAAATCCTAAATCTAAAATCTTAAATTTTCTAATGGAACGTATCTCTTACAACAGAACAAAAATCGTAGCCACAGTTGGCCCAGCCTCTAATAACAAAGAGATGCTTCGCGCGCTCATCAAAGAAGGTGTGGACGTCTTCCGTTTGAATTTTTCTCATGGTAATCATGAAGATCATTTGAAGGTGATCACTTTTGTGCGTGAGTTGAATAAGGAAATGGGCACTAACGTAGCCTTGCTCCAAGATTTGCAAGGCCCCAAAATTAGAGTGAACGAAATGCAGCCTGGCATTGAAATAGTCGCTGGCCAGGAATTGATTATTACTACCCGTGAGGTACTAGGTAATAATGAATTGGTTAGCACCTCCTATGAGGGCCTCCCACGCGATGTGAAAAAAGGTGATATGATTCTAATCGATGATGGTAAAATCGAATTGAAGGTGATGGAAGTGCGTGACATTGATGTCGTTTGTAAAGTGGTTTATGG
>JABFSY010000069.1 GCA_013140395.1 Cyclobacteriaceae bacterium | reverse complement strand
TGGCGATATGGAACAGCAATTTCCAGAAAAAGTATTGAAGTCCTGCTTTGAGGGAAAGATAGAGAACGACCAATTGACATTCGATTACAAACTCAATAAAGGCGTTGCCCAAAAGGCCAACGCCACTTTCTTGATGCGAAAGATGGGGATAATTCCTCCGTCAAATTGATTTCTTGTTAATGGTATTTTAAGTACATTCGTTTTCATAATCTTTATTCCTATGAAAACTCAACTCAATCGCAGAGACTGGTTTAAATCGACCCTTGCACTGACAGCCGGCATTGCCCTCACTTCGTCATTGACAAAAGAATTGATGGCCGCACCGCTGAGCGAGGCAGAAAGGTCATTCTTTGGACTAAAGACCAGCGATGCTCAAAAGGTCAGGCTGAACTCGAATGAAAACCCTTATGGCCCGTCAGAGAAAGCCAAGAAGGCAGTGATGGAAAGTTTGTCTCGCGGGAATAGATATGCGTTCAATGAGCTAGAAGAGCTGAAAAAGATCATTGCAACGAAAGAGGGTGTTGATGCTTCTTACATTCTATTGGGGGCAGGCTCTGGCGAATTGTTGGTACAAACAGGAATTGCCTATGGGCTGGAAGGCGGTCGAGTGTTATCAGCCTATCCAACTTTCCCCTTGTTGATGAACTACGCGCAACAGATGAAAGCAGCGTGGGACAAGGTTGACCTCAACGAAAAGCTGGAACACAATTATGAAGCATTGGCATCTGCTATTAAGAGCGATACACGATTAGTGTTTTCCTGCAATCCAAACAACCCAACAGGTACAGTAGTGTCTGACTCCATTGTGCGTGGATTTTGTGAAGAGGCATCGAAGAAAACATTAGTTTATGCCGATGAAGCTTATTTGGAATTTCTAGACCCAAGTCAACAAAAATCTATGGTGTCTCTCGTACAAAACAACCCGAACGTAGTGGTCTCGAAGACGTTTTCAAAAATTTACGGTTTGGCCGGACTTCGTATTGGCTATTTGGTGGGTCAACCCGACACATTGAAAAAGATAGCACAATATGGTGACACCATTTCTCCTAGTCAAACAGCGTTAGCCGCGGCTAAAGCTAGCTTAGGAGATGAAGATTTTATGAAACTAACGCGCGAGAAGAATAGCATTGCCAGGAAAGTATTGACTGACTATCTGGATCAAAAGAAGATATTTTATGGTAAATCTTTGACTAATGTGGTTTTGTTCCCTGCACCTAAGGATGGAAAGAAGATACTCTCTCAACTAGACGAAAAGGGATTTCTAATTCGTATTTGGGATTATCAAGGAAAAGAATGGTGTCGCGTGAGCATTGGCACGCAGGATGAGATGAAGAATTTTGTAAGGGCCTTTGATGAGGTAGTGGCTTAACAACTATTTGAATAAATCGAAACAAAAAAAGTCAGGCATCACCTGACTTTTTTGTTTGCTTAATAGAGACTCTTTATTCTGCCACCAATACTTCTCCTTTGATAGTTAGCAGCACAAAGCCGCCTTCCACATTAGCGGTTACAGTAACTGTTTTGTTAAACGGCCCTGCAACTCCAGCATTGAAAGTTGCTTTTATAAATCCTGAGCCACCTGGTTCTACCGGAGTTTTGGTCCAGTCAGGGGTCGTACAACCACAAGAAGGTTGTGCATTCACGATAATCAATGGTGCTTTGCCGGTGTTCGTGAATTTAAACTCATGTGTTACTGGGATGCCTTGCTTGATTTTTCCAAAATCATGTACAGAAGACTCCCAATTAAAGGCGGCCACAGCCGGATTGACTTCATTCTTGCTGATCGTTCCTGTCATTTCTTGTGCGTAACCGATGCTTGTGATCAGTGCAAATGCGGCTAAAAAAAGTAATTTTCTCATGTTGTTGTCCAATTTTGGGTTAAACTTAAAGGGATATTTTGATCTGTACAAACATCTCTGTTAAAAGTGGTTTTCGGTGTTAAAAAAGGCCTAAAAGATGTTAACGCTTTGTTAAAGGCATTTTTCGTACCAAAGTGGCTTTAAATACTAAATACCTTTGTAAGGTGAACAGGCTTACCCTTCGAATTGTAATTGCACTTGCTGCACTAAGTATATTGGGCATTACTGCCACGCAGATATACTGGGTAAGGAAGGCTTTTGATCTGAAAGCGAATCAGTTCAATGCCGATGTCAACCTGGCGTTGGAAAATGTGGCCACCCGCATCTACGACATCAATAAAACGCCCATGCCGGCCAATAGTTTGGTAGATCAGGAGTCGAGTAACTATTTTACCGTCTTAGTGAATGGCCCAATCGATTCAAACCTCCTGGGTTTTTTGTTAAAGAATGAATTTGACAAACGAAAGATAACAGCCGACTACCAATTTGGCGTGTACGACTGTTCGAAGCAATGTATGGCAGGTGGCAATTACATTTCACCCACAAAAAACAAAATACCGGTTAGCTTGAGTGAACTGCCTTCTTTGGAAATGGACGGTTATTATTTTGGTGTTCGGTTTCCCCAGATCGAAGCCAACCTGATCAGCCAAATGGGCATTTGGGGATTTTCCTCCATAGTAATGTTGGTGGTTATCTTCTTTTTTGTGTACACCCTGTTTGTGATCCTTAAGCAAAGGCGACTGTCAGAAGTTCAAAACGATTTTATTAATAACATGACGCATGAGTTTAAAACGCCATTGGCAACCATCGCTATATCCTCTGAAGTATTGAAAGATCCATCGATCGCAAAAAATCCTGAACGGTTGTTGAACTATGCTACGATTATTGAAAATGAAAGTCAGCGGTTGAAGCAACAAGTGGAGCGTGTATTGCAAATGGCTCAGACAGAAAAAGCAGACGTTGGCCTAAAAAAGGAGCAACAGGATATCCATGAACTTATTAAAGAAGCCGTAGACAATCACACAGTAGCGCTCTCATCAAAGAGGGGAGAGGTTGGACTTGCATTGAATGCAACTAACAGCCATATTTTGGCCGATAAACTTCATTTTACAAACGTGATAGGCAACCTATTAGACAATGCGATTAAGTATTGTGAAAAAGAACCGAGAATATCTATTACCACATCTAACAGCCAGACATCTATTCAAATTGAGATAAGTGACAACGGCATCGGCATCAGCCAGGAGAATCAAAAAAGGATTTTCGCGCGATTCTATCGAGTGCCGACAGGCAATCGGCACGATGTAAAAGGTTTCGGATTAGGATTGAACTATGTAAAACTGATAGTGGAAGCGCACAAGGGGAGAATTTCGGTTCAAAGCATGCCTGGTAATGGAAGTATATTTACAATTGTGTTGCCAATGTAATTTGAATGAGTCAGATGGGTGCAAATATTTTACTAGTTGAAGATGACCCCAGCCTTGGGTTTGTGATAAAGGATAACCTGATTCACAAAGGATATCAGGTAACGCTCTGCACCAACGGAGAAGAAGGTGATCAGCAATTTCAAACTCAGTCGTTTGACTTGTGTATCCTTGACGTCATGATGCCCAAAAAAGATGGTTTTAGTTTGGCGCAATCCATCCGGGCAAAGAATAAAGAAGTTCCAATTTTGTTTGTGACTGCTAAGTCGATGCTTGAAGATAAAATTATTGGATTTAATTCCGGTGGCGATGATTACCTAGTCAAGCCCTTTAGCATGGAAGAACTCTTTCTACGCATGGAAGTTTTCTTGCGAAGAACGGGCGCGGGCAGTCACTCTGTGGATGAAGCTTCCTACTCGATTGGCGATTTCAATTTTGACTGCAAGAATTTTTCTTTACATCATATCACAGGAAACAAAACACTCACACAGAAAGAAGCAGAAGTGTTAAGGTTACTTTGTTCAAACAAAGACCGTGTGTTGAAGCGCGAAGAAATTTTAACTACCGTTTGGGGAGATGATGACTACTTTATGGGACGCAGCTTAGATGTCTTTATTTCAAAACTGCGTAAGTATTTAAAGGATGATCCAAAGGTAGAAATCGTAAACTATCACGGAGTTGGGTTTCGGTTGGAGGTAGCTCTATAGCGTTTAGTCGGCAACCGTTACTCTTTAACAAAAATGTCCAACTCTTGAATCTTCGGTTTCGTGTCGGGTGTCAGCGTGAAGAAAACATTTAGCTCACCCTTCTCTCCGGCTATGGTAAACGTGCCCCGCAGTAGATTTTCAGGCCGCATAGCCGATACGTTTTTGATTGCGCCAATGTTGGCAAACAGATCTGCAGTCTCTTTTTGCCAGCGGTCTTTTGATTTATCCGGAAAGAAGTTCTCGGCAAAGAGATGATCGTATTGATTTTCCCAGGTAAGTAAGGCTTTCATCAAATCTTCTTGCATTCTTTTTAAAGTAGGAGACACCGGAATAGCTCGCTTTTTTAAATCGGCAAGTACAATGAGTGTGTCTACTACTTGCGACACAGGGACTCCCATGCTGGCATAGGTGAGGTTGCTGAAAGCCACCACTCCGATACCCAAATCAGGAAATAATTGATACACGCTTCCAAAACCAGGCAAGCCACCGCTATGCGAAACTGTTATTCTCCCACTGCAATCTATTCGCCAGCCAAGACCGAACCCATAGCTTCCCGTTGCAGGACATGGCTCGCCATTGCGAGCTTTTCTCTTGGGTGCCAGAACGGTGAACTTCCAAGGCTGTTGCATTTCGCGCGCGCTACTTCTTTTTACCGGCCCCACTTCTTCTTGATTTGTTGAAGGTGTTACTGACAGAAGGAAGCTCATGTACTTGGCAAAATCTTCAATGGTGCAAATCATTCCTCCCATGGACGCATACGATCCGTCTTTTAGTAATTCTTCGGGCTTCCATTGCTGATCTTCCCACCGATAACCAACAGCCACCTGATCGGCAGGCATCGTTTCATATTCATAGCCGCAGTCGTTCATGTTTAGTGGCAGCAGAATATTTTCTGTTACGTATTGCTGATAACTCTTGCCGGACACATTCGCAATAATTTTTCCTAACAGCGCATAACCTAAATTACTGTATTCAAATTCCGCTCCGGGCGTATTGGAAAAAGATACGCCCTCTTTCATTAGACGGAGCAAGTCTTCGTCCGTGTCAGATAACTGACGATCGCCCCACGGATTATCCTCGGGAAAACCAGCCGACATAGTAAGGAGATTGAAAATAGAAATGGGTAATGCATCTGTGGTCGGGTATTTTAGGTTTTTCATTTCCGGGATATACAAAGAGGCTGCGTCAGACAATTGCAGTTTCCCTGCGTCCCTCAGTTTAAGAATTGCCATGGCAGTAAAACTCTTTGTCATGGAGGCAATCCGGAAGCGTGTTTTACTGGTTGCTGGGATTTTCTTTTCAATATTGGAATAACCCACACTGTTGGCGTAAACCAATTTATTGTCTACCACAATTCCGTATGCGATAGCCGGGTTATGATTGAGCTTCGCAGACCTCGCGAAAATCGAATCTACGACAGACGTGTACTTGATAATTTTACTAACTCGTGCAGTGTCTTCAAAGTAGGGGACGGTATATTCTCCACTAGTCGACTCAATCTTATCTTCTGAAAGTTTGGCTGTCGGTTGACAAGCGGAAAAAGCCAACGCGATTAGAATAGCCAGGAAGGGAACGGTAAGATTTTTCATAAGTAAGCGTTTAGGGATTGGTACTAGCCTTTACCCATTGCTCAATCACGCGAGGGTAATGTTGATGTTCTAAGTTATGGATTTTACTGGCAACTTGTTCAGGAGTATCAGATGAAAGAACGACACAGGACGTTTGGAAAACAATTCTCCCTTTATCGTATTGCTCGTTTACCTCGTGGATGGTAATGCCCGTCTCGGTTTCGCCTGCCTGTTTTACCGCTTCATGAACTCTCATTCCATACATGCCTTTTCCCCCAAATTTGGGCAACAAGGCGGGATGAATGTTGATCATTTTTCCGGAATAGGCACTAATTAACTTCTTTGGGATTAGCCAAAGAAAACCTGCCAACACGATGTGGGTGATCTGATGAGCCAGTAGGCGTTTTACGACATCGTCACTCTCACTAAATTCAGACTTTGTAAAAACACCGCTTTCGATTCCAAATTTTTTTGCTCGTTCTAAGACCGCGGCATTTGGATTATTGGAAAGTACGAGTGTGACATGAATGGTAGGATGGTTCTCAAAGTGTTTGAAGATGGCTTCTGCGTTAGTGCCATTTCCTGAAGCGAAAATACAAATACGAGAATTTGACATAGACTAGACGAAAATCATGCTGCAAATGCCCAGTAGCATGATGATTTTGCACAGCTGGCTTAGTTGAAAAAATTCTTTCTTTGTATCGGCCTTTAACAATCGATAGAACAATAAAGACATGGGGACAAATAGCAAAGGGATAAAATAGATCCACGATATCTTCAACTGCTGGTAGTCGAGCCAAAGCACTAAAAAGGAAAAAACCAGGATGGTCCCATACAAAAATGATTTTGTCTTCCGAATACCCCACACGATGGGCAACGTTCTACATCCAAATGTGGTATCACCCTTCATATCCTCCATATCTTTCACAATCTCGCGAATCAATGTCATGAAGAAAGCAAAAAGCGAATACGTCATCACCAAGGGAAGATATTGTTCGTAAAGAAAACTCAATAGAAAAATGGACAAGCCAGTCAGTAGCGAAACGACAAGATTGCCGATTAAAGGTAGTCTCTTTAAATTGTTAGAATAGAGCCAAAGTAAAAAGACGCTAACAAAATTTACAGCACCCACCTTCCAATTGATCAATAGACCCATGCCAACTCCTGTAACAGAGATGACGGTATGAAAAAAAATGGCGTACCTGCGCGTAATGGTTTTGCCGATCACCACACGGTCGGGTTTGTTGATGAGGTCAATTTTGATGTCGTAGTAATCGTTAATAATATAACCCGCAGCGGCAATCATAACGGTAGATGCCACGATGAGAAAAAGCCAGAAGTCCGTGATGACGAGAAGCCCTTGATGAAACAAAAAAAAGGCGGTGAAGTATTGAGCAAATGCAATGATGGCAAGGTTCCAAAAACGGGTAAGCCTGAAAAGTGCCAGAATCAGTTGCATCTACAAAAGTACTATTAAATCACTCTTGTAGCACGCCTTTGCTTTTTGAAAAAAACTTATACGGCTAAAATCGAAGTGCCAGCATTAACAAGTAATTTCGCCCAGCCTGTGGATAATAGAAATTTTGGCGGTAGGCGTTCGAAAGACCGCCAAAGTAACCATATGTAAATCCATTTGACTCGTAGCTTTCATCGAAGATATTGTTTATCAACACGCTCACAGACAGTTCGCGCATGAAACTTGGCTTTTTTGAATAGCTGACTCGCAGGTCATTTACAAAATAGGGATCAATTTGTCGTTTAGCATTGGATGTATTGTCTAGAAACTGATCGCCTACGTATTTGGAAAGCCACGAAAGCTCAACTCCTTTTGCTGGCACAACACTTAATACCGATCCCGCAATGGCAGATGGAGAAAATGAGATATCGGTATCAACATACACATTGGTCACTTCATTGTATTCGTCAAAGTTTTGTCCATAGTCGTATAGTACTTCGGTGAACTTCTTTATTTTATTTTGGCTTAAGGTAAGGTTGGCATTCCAACTCAATCTCTTGCTAAGTTTAATGGTTCCATCTAGTTCAATTCCCATCCGATAACTTTCTGGCACATTCGTACGGATGGACGCGCCCACATCATTGACCGCACCCGTCAGGACGAGTTGATTGGTGTAGTTCATCAGGTAGTAGTTTACATTGAATGCATAACGGTCTTTTTTTTTGCGCCATCCTACCTCTAGGTTTCCCAACCGTTCGTGCACAGGGGCTCGTGTAGTGGCACCATCGACAAAATCATCGCGCACGGGCTCACGATTGGAAATGGCGTAGGATGCATAAATATTTTGCTGACTATCCAGCGAATAGGTCAAACCTATTTTTGGATTGAAAAAATTAAAGTCTGCCTCAATATTAAAATTGAACTGACGGTTTTCACGACCGGCTGCTCCGTAGTCTATTCGTCTGTACTGCAGATCAAGAAATGCGCTTAGTTTTTCTGTTAAGCTGTAGTTCGTTTTCCAAAAGATGTTAAAATCAGTTTTCTTGCCATTGTTGAAATAGTATCGATAATCTTTCGGTACACCCATTGGCAATGCTGACCACGTAATCTCCCCAAAATGATCGCCATCATACTTATTCCATCCACCTCCCACAACGGAATGAAGGTCAGACTTTTCATAGTTCAAAGACCAGGTGATTCCGTAGAAATGATTGTCGAGCCAACGTCTTCTAACTAAATCAGAGCTTGAGAAAGTTTCCGATCCCACTGTAATGTCCCCGAGTCCGTACCTGCTGTAGCTCTCGTCTATCCGAAACTCTTCGTAGTAACCACTGCCTCGTGTATAATGTAGTGCAGAATTCGCGGTAAAAGCCGAGTTAATTTGATGAGAAAAGTGAAGTTGATAATGGTCCTGCCTGTAGTTGTCGACTTGATTGGGATAAGTGTAAAGGTTAAATGTACGACTATTACTAGTGAGCAGGTTTTGGGTTTGATCAGCATTCCATCCCTCCGTTGCGGCTGTCTCGAGCATCCCAGCCACATCATTTTTTAAACGCGACTCTGGTACCCCGTACCAACTTTGGTAAGTGATTTCGCGTCCACCAAAAACGATCGCTTTGAGCAGTGTTTTCTTTCCATAATATCCGCCCGATAGATAGTACGATTTTAGGTCAGATGATC
>JABFSY010000138.1 GCA_013140395.1 Cyclobacteriaceae bacterium | reverse complement strand
GCAGAGATTGCCAACATAGGTAGGATGTTCCAAGGAACCACTCCTGATAATAGCGGTGTCCTTGGGCATTACTGGAACACGTACTATAAAATCATTGAACGCTCCAATGCATTAATACGATCGGCCGAAACGATAAAAGGCATTGATGAAGCCAAGAGGATACAGATCCTGTCCGAGGCCAAATTTTTCCGGGCCAATTCGGTTTTTATTTTGTACCGCACTTTCAACAACATCTATATAACAACAGAACCCACTAATTTTGAAAACGCATTTAACTTGATAAATCAAGTTACACCTGCTGACGAAATCTTTAAGCTCGTCAAAGATGATCTTGCTTTTTCAATTACTAATTTGCCCTGGACGAATACGCAGGTCGGTAGAATCACGCAAGGTACAGCAAGACACGTAAAGGCAGAGGTAGCACTTTGGCAAAGTGACTGGGCCGAAGCAAAACTTCAGGCTGAGGCAGTTATTGATCCCACTCTTGTTGGCGGCCCAGCTGCCGTTCATACACTTGTCGCCTCCACAGGCAATGTGTTTAGAGGCGATCAAAATCACAAAGAGGCACTGTGGAATATACAGTGGAAAGTATTGGTGAACGGCACACCTCATAAAATCAATTTCAACCTGATGCCCAATTATGCCGAAAATATGGCTGGTTCTAAATACACCATTGAGCAAAGTGGCCGAGGTTTTTCATGGCTTACCCTTAATAACTACCTGCGCAATTTGCTTGCCGCAGATCCTAACGATACCCGAATAAAGGGAAATTATTACATCAAAGATTATGTTTACAATGATGCCGCGACTATTGCTGGTGCTACCGCAGCCCCGTACCTTCCTGTAGGAGTACCAAAAAACCTTGGCGACAAGATTGCACGCACCGATCATGATGAGTTTGGAAGTACTGCTGCTTCACGTAACAATTTCTTTATCCGCCTTAATGCAGGCTGTAAGAAATATTTTCCAGATGATGGAAACCCAACCGTGGATAACCAAACCAAAAACATAATGGTTTACAGGTTAGCAGAGACTTTTTTGTTTGCCGCAGAAGCTAATATGATGCTAGGTAATATCGGAACAAGTGGAGATGCCGCTACAGCACGCACAGCACTTGGGCAGCTAAATGCCGTAAGAAAAAGAGCGGCAACAACAGCTCTTTCAGCCATTACCTTACAAGACATACTGGATGAACAAGCAAGAGAACTAGCCTTTGAGGGGAAGCGTTGGTACATGTTAAAAAGGACGGGCAAATTATATGATTATATTGTTGACCATGCAGGCTATGGCGCCCCAGGTGATTTAGCTTTAGAGAACGCAGCAGTAAATACTAAAACAGGTGTAGCGCATGACAACACACCTGCAAACCCGTTTACCTATAGAAATGACGCGCGAAGAGGAATGAAGGCGCACTTTGTTAACTGGCCAATTCCTACGAATATCAAAACACTATTGGGACCAAGTTACCCTCAGAACACTGGGTATTAAAAATAGGTGCTACCTGTGCCATTAAGGGAAGTTCCAAAAAACAGCCTCTCCCAGCGAGATGAACAAGGTGTGTTTATTATCAGGAACTTAACTTAATGGTACTGTACGATTCATTTTTATTAGCTCAAAAATAAATCCCCTTTTTGTAGGGGGTTTATTTTTTACAACCTGCTTCAGCTATGCACAAAAGATATTATTTGATTTCATTATTTCTTTGCAATTGTTTCTTCCTTAGCCATGCACAGCAAAATGATTTAAACAAAATTACCCTTAGCAATTACCTCATTAACTCAAATCCACAAGATTTACTGATCGGACATTTTATAGGTGTGACTAATGAGTCTAATATAAAGTTGGTAGGGAAAAATCATAAACTCTTTGAGGTCAAACAAGGGCAGCTTTTCTTGAGCACAAATGGGAAAATATATTTTGGAAGAAATGTCAGTGCCGTTGTCTCTGTCCTTCTAAAAAGAAAAGATAAGACTCCCATCCAAAAATCATTCACGATCTTACGAGATCAGTTTACCCAAAATAAAATAATCGCCCACCGGGGAGCTTGGAAAAGCACGAATGTACCGCAAAACTCCATTGCCTCTTTGCAAGCCGCCATTAAATTGGGAGCTGCGGGTTCAGAATTTGATATTCACCTGACGGCCGATGATGTGTTGGTTATCAACCACGACCCTGCTTTTGAAGGGATGACCATAGAAAAAACTAACTATACTGACTTACAGAAGCATTCATTAAAGAACGGAGAGCCAATCCCCACCTTAGAGAATTATTTGAAAACAGGAATGCTTCAACAAAAAACAAAATTGATTGCCGAGCTAAAGCCATCTATCATAAGCAAAGAACGTTCGCTTAAATTGGCCGAGAAAGTAGTAGCATTGGTGGACAAATTGCAAGCGCAGGCGTGGGTGGTCTATATTAGTTTTAGCTATGATATATTGAAGAAAATAGTAGAGTTGGAGCCAAGCGCACAAACACAGTACCTCTATGGAGGCGCCACCTCTGAGCAACTTAAAGCAGATGGTATTACGGGGGCCGATTATCATTTCAGTGTGTATCAGCGCGATGAACAGTGGATCACTAACGCCCATCAAAATGGTCGCGTGGTAAACG
>JABFSY010000291.1 GCA_013140395.1 Cyclobacteriaceae bacterium | reverse complement strand
TCATCAAACAACACATAGAAAATTCGTTGATGCTTGTGACAGCTCTAAATACTCATATTGGTTATGAGAATGCAGCCAAGATTGCCAAGAAAGCACACAAGGAAAACAAAACACTACGCGAAGCAGCAGTAGAATTAGGCTTACTTACCTCCGCACAATTTGATGAGTGGGTGAGGCCTGAGAAGATGGTATAGTATTTTTGAAACCTAACCTTTACCTAAAATGAAACCTACTATTTTCACCAAGCTCTCGTTCATGATGCTCCTGGAGTATTTTATATGGGGCGCCTGGTACGTGACGATGGGAACTTACATGACCGAATTTTTGCATGCAAGTGGTGTGCAAATAGGAGCGGCCTATGGCGCGTTAGCTATTGCCACCATGATTTCTCCTTTGTTTGTTGGCCTGGTGGCAGATCGCTTTTTTTCCGCTCAAAAAATTATGGGCGTTTTGCACCTAGCCGGTGGCTTACTTCTTTATCTGGCCACTCAAATTACAGATAGCACCACGTTCTATTGGATTATCGTTTTCTATTCCTTGCTTTATATGCCAACCATTGCTTTGTCTAATAGCATTGCCTTCGGTCAAATGACAGATCCCGGAAAACAATTTCCCTGGATAAGAGTATTCGGCACATTAGGTTGGATAGTAGCAGGGGTTTGCATCAGCTCATTTGGCTTAGATAAATCAGCTGTCACTTTTCAAATGGCGGGTGGTGCCTCCATCTTACTAGGTCTTACTAGTTTCTTTTTACCGAACACACCGCCTAAGGGGAAAACGGAAGGCGCCTCTTCAGCCATTGGAACCGAGGCTTTCGTGCTGTTCAAAGACAAGCCCTATCTTATCTTTTTTATTGCAGCAATTTTAGTCTGTATCCCTCTTTCTTTTTACTACGGATTTGCGAATGTGTTTCTAAATGAACTCGGGATGAGCAACGTGGCTTCAAAGATGACGATGGGTCAAATGTCAGAGGCGATCTTTATTCTCGCTATTCCCTTTCTATTCAATCAAATCGGAGTAAAGAAAATGTTGCTTTTGGGAATGACTGCGTGGATACTTCGTTATGTGTTTTTTGCCTATGGCGATATGGGGGCTAATACCTGGATGCTATATGCGGGCATTATTTTACATGGCATTTGTTATGATTTCTTCTTTGTCACCGGCTATATGTACACTGAAAAGAAAGCGGGGGAGAAAATCAAAAATGCAGCTCAAGGGTTATTTACATTCGCGACCTATGGCCTGGGCATGTTTATCGGTACCAGCTTCTCTGGTTTTGTAGCGGATGGAAACATGGAAAACGGAATGCATCTATGGAAACAAATTTGGTTTGTTCCGGCATTCATCGCAATGGCGGTATTGATTTACTTTATACTATTCTTTAAAGAGAAGAAAGAGATTAAAGCAGCATAATGGTTATTCGTTGTTGGTTATTCGTTGTTCGCCAAAAACGACAAGCGATTAATTGACACACAACTGACTGACTAGAATAAACGAATAACTACTAACGAACAACCAACAACGATCCTATGAACATCGCTATGCTCGGCTCTGGTTTCATTGGCAGATTTTATGCCGATTCGATTCAAGGCTATCGCAATAAAGATAAAATCGTCTCCATCTATTCCCGTAAGGAAGAAAGCGCGAAAAAATTTGCGGCCGATTATAAAGTGGCTTTTGCTACCACCCATCTTGAAGCCGCCATTAACCGACCTGAAGTAGAGATTGTTTGTATTTCGTTGCCGAATAATTTGCATGAAGAGGCTGTGATGCTTTGTTGCAAACACAAGAAAGCGGTAGTGACTACGAAGCCCTTAGGTAGAAATGCTGAAGAAGCCAGGCGCATGTTAGAAGCAGTAGAGAAAGCGGGTATCTTCAATGGCTATCTCGAAGATTTAGTTTACACACCTAAGTTTATCAAAGCTCATGAAAGTGTAAAGAACGGTGCGCTCGGCAGAATTCTCTGGGCAAAATCACGCGAAACACATCCCGGGCCGCATAGCGATTGGTTTTGGGATATTGAGCAAGCAGGTGGTGGCTGCATTCTAGATTTGGGTTGTCATTGTGTGGAGATCGCGCGCAGCTACATTGGCAAAGACATCAAACCAATAGAAGTAATGTGCTGGGCCGATACACAAGTCAAGCCGATCGATGCCGAAGACCACGCCATAGGATTAGTAAAATATGAAAACGGTGCGATTGGTCAGTTTGAAGTGAGCTGGACATTCCGTGGTGGGCTTGACTTGCGCGATGAAGTGATGGGCACCGAAGGCACCATCTGGACGAATAGTTTTTTGCGCACCGGTTTTGAAATGTTCACTACGGGCAAAGGTGCTGACTATGTGGCCGAAAAGGCAGAGAGCAATTCGGGTTGGCTATTTCCGGTGGGCGATGAATTGAACGAGTTGGGCTACAACCACATGTTCATGGATATGTTCAATGCCCTCGAAAACAAAACCCAACCGAAAGAAACTTTTTATGACGGCTATGTGGTGAATTCTATTTTAGACGCAGCCTATCGCTCGGCTAAAAGCAAACAGTGGGAGCCGGTGTTGCTTGACATTTGGCGTGGCCGCGTGGGCGTAAGCAAAGATGCACACCTCACCGAACACGAT
>JABFSY010000480.1 GCA_013140395.1 Cyclobacteriaceae bacterium | reverse complement strand
GGTTTGGGCCATGATAAATACACAGCCGATGCCGATGATTGAAATCGCTGCAATTGATTTTAGTGCGGGATGCTGGGCAAAAATGAGAACTCCGAGTCCGATGATCGTGGTAACCGCTGAGAGGAAAATAGATGTCTTGATGGCTGGTAAATTTTTTCTTTCGTACCGAAATTGCTGTTGCAGGCCATCCATGATAAAAATACTATAGTCGTCACCAAGCCCGAAAATAAAAGTGGAGACCATGACGTTCACGATATTGAATTCGATATGGAGTAATGCCATCAACCCGAGAATCCAGATCCAGGTAATCAGCATGGGAATGAAAGTTATGAGCGCCAGTTCGATGCGCCCATACGACACAAGAAGTGCCAGAAAGACTAATAAGGAGGTGAACGTGACGATGAAATTAAAATCAGCATGAACAAATTCGACAAACAAATCGGTGAGCAACTGTTTGTCCAGCGCCTGCACGTTGGGTAGCCCGGAAAGATGTTGGTACAATTCGGCTTTTTGGTTTAGATCAACACTTACGAGCGTGACCACCGTTGCCTTTCCGGGTTGTTCGGTGATAAAGTCAGCAAAGAAGCTTTTTTTTATTTGAACAAGAGAGGAGTCATTAAGCGGAACATAATTTTTGCGCAGTACGGAATCGAAATTAACGAACGTGATGGGTGCGAATGACAACTTTTGACCTTCCTGTCTTAATGTTTCCAGAAACCGCTGTTTTTTGTCAGCCGTCCAAAAGTCATCCCATCGTTTTATGCGCACCCGTTGAAGGGAATCAGACAAAATGAAAGACGAGACGGAGGAAATTTTCTTGATTAACCCTTGTTGCTTTAAACGACTAAGCAACGGATTGATTTGTTCGGTGTGCTGCAATGCTTGTTCAAGCGTGGCCCCCTCAGTTACTACGTACACGGATCGCAATGAAAACGCATTGATTTGATCCAATTGTTTCTGCGACTGCAACGTCTCCTCACTCATGAAGTTCAGTTTGTTCATATCGCTATTAAACCTGACATCCGTTGCAAAGTACAAGAAGAGCGGAGTCAGTACGAGAATACCCGCCACGAGAAATTTGTTGTATTCTGGTTTGTAGAGAGAGGCTCGGTCGATCCAGTTGGTAGGACTCGCAGAGACGGAAACGAATAACTCCTCACTAATGAAATGAGGTAAAAAGATAAGAGAGCAAAGAGCAGCACCAATCAAACTAAATCCAGCGAAGAGACCTAAATCCCGTAGCACGCCCGCATTGGCAAATTGCAAGCAAAAGAATGCCAGAACTGTTGTGGCGCTGCCAATCGTCATAGGCCTCACCAATTCCTTCACTACTTTTCGGATGTTTTGAACGTGTCGTAGATGAGTAAAAAAGTGCAACGAGTAATTGATCGCGATGCCCAAAATGACTGATCCAGCAGCAAGCGCAAGGATAGATACTGATCCTTTGATCAGGTAAATACAGGTGAGCGAGAAGAGGGCTCCAAAGACAACGGGAAAAAGGATGAGTAGGGGAATTCTTTTTCTTTTAAAAAACCAAACCAAAAATAAAAGTAAGAGCGTGATGGTAAGGCTTACAGTCAAGATTGTATCGACTCGAAGCTGTTCGGCATTGCCTACAGCCACCGAGGTAGCACCGAAGTAACTGACGTCAAGGGTGGGGTGATTTAGTTCAACTGCTTTGATGTTCTGCTGCAGTGCAGCAAGGAATTTCGAATTATGGCCTGTGTCATTGGGCGGGAAAACGGGCTGAATAAAAAACAGAAGGTATCGATGATCTTTTGTGACGATGTAGTTATCGTACAATTCGAAGTTTTCATCGTACTGTAAACTTTTTAGTTTTTCAAGCGCCACCAAAGAGATACCGGCTGGGTCTTGAAGGATCATTCGCTTCAGCAGGAAGCCTGTTGGAGAAACCAATTGGCGATAGTTGTTTTCTAAACGCGCTTTCATTACCTCTTGCTGTGAAAGCGAATCAATGGCAGCGTAGTCGTGCTCCTCTAAAAAGACCGGTAGATTATGATAGATCGAGTTGAATAGCGGTAGTATGATGTCATCCTCGACCTGGTACGTAACTTTTTGTATATACGGCTGCAGAGACTCATCAATTCTGTTTTGGAACTCTTCCGTAAAAGCGATCAAACTATCGGGTGACGCTTCTGCGGTAGAATCTTTCAAAGAAACCATCACAACCAGCCGCTCCATAAATTTCGAATGCTGAAAAAGCTGGGTTAGCTTTTCTACTTTTTTGTCGCGAGGAAAGAAACGTGATACATCTTCTTCGATGGTGATTTGGGTGGCACAAAAGGAAAAGCAAAGAAGCATCCCGACAATCAATGCATAGAGAACAGCACGATTCTTTTTAAAGTAGTCGAAGAAGAAAAGGAAAAGATGCTCCATTGATGAACTGACTTAAGGTATCGACTTCGGTACCGGTTTTCGGAAAAGCTTTAATGCAAAGAAGGTAACAAGTCCAACAACAAAACCTGCCACCACAGCAAGCGTAATAGCACCCCAAACATATTGTAGAAAACTATTCTGTAAGGTAGCCAATGTGATGTCTTTTGTAAAAGATAGATGGCTGGCCGCTTGACCCATCCAAATTCTTCCGGTGCTATG
>JABFSY010000252.1 GCA_013140395.1 Cyclobacteriaceae bacterium | reverse complement strand
TGGATTTAGAGTTATTCTTGAAATTAATGCTTCCATTTTTTAAAAACTTAGATGAAGGTAGTAAAATTATTCTAATCGTGGAGATTGAGGTGACTGCTTTGAAGAGTAGCTAGATATAAGTATCAAGACATAAGACGCAATATCCAGCATATCTAATGTCTCCCCTCTTGCTACTTATGTCTCATGTCTAACGTCTCAATACTTATGTCTCCCGTCTAATACAAATTTTTCAAACTCTCCTCCAGCGACTTAATCTTCGCCTCCGCGTCTGATTTCTTCTTGCGTTCCAAAGCAACTACCTCAGGCTTGGCGCTGGCAATAAACTTTTCGTTCAACAGTTTTTTGTCAAGAACCACAATGAATCCCTTTTGGTATTCAATTTCTTTCAGAATGGATTCACGTTCTTTTGCGGCATCTATCTTGCCTTCCATTGGAATATAGAATTCCAACGTACCAACTAGGAAACTGGTAGCATTCGCTACTTTGTCGTTCACAAAACTCAACTCGCTTAAGTTGGCTAGTTTTTTTATCACTGCGCCAAACGAATCGATCTGCTTCTTGCTGGCTATATTACCGATTAACTTCAATGCCTCTTTGGGAGAAATACCTTTGGCATTGCGTATGTTTCGCACTTGCGCCACTACCTCAAAAGCTACCAAAGCGTCTTTCGTGATGGCCGCGTGAATAGCACCCGCTTTCGGCCAAGCCTCCACAATAATGCACTCCTTTTCTTTTCTTTCGTTCAATTCATGCCAAAGTTCTTCTGTTATGAAGGGCATAAAGGGATGAAGAATTTTTAAGAGGCTCTCAAAAAACTGAACCGTCTTTTCGTAGGTTGTTGAATCAATCGGCTGACCACCTGCCTGCCGGTCAGGCAGGAACTCTGGCTTCACAATTTCCAAGTACCACGCGCAGAAATCATCCCACACCAATTTGTAAGTAGTATGCAACGCATCGGATATTCTGAATTTTGAATAGTGATCTTCCAGTTCTACAATGGATTGATTCAACTTCGACTCCAGCCACTCAATGGCGATTTTATTTTCTTGTGGTTGCTCCATCTTTACTACTTCCCATCCCTTCACCAACCGAAATGCATTCCAGATCTTGTTTGAAAAATTTCTTCCCTGCTCACACAACTTCTCATCAAACAACAAATCATTTCCTGCTGGCGAACTAAACAACATACCCGTGCGCACCCCATCGGCACCGTACGTTTTAATCAAGTCGAGCGGGTCAGGCGAGTTGCCCAAACTCTTCGACATTTTCCTGCCCAGCTTATCGCGCACAATGCCCGTGAGGTACACATTTTTGAAAGGCATCTCTCCGCGATATTCATAGCCCGCCATCACCATCCGCGCCACCCAGAAGAACAAAATTTCCGGAGCCGTGATCAAATCGTTGGTAGGGTAGTAGTAATTCAAATCCGCATTGCCCTTATTCTTAGGATCACCAAAAATCGTGGGGTCAAAAACAGAGATCGGCCACAGCCAGCTAGAGAACCAGGTGTCGAGTACGTCCTCATCTTGTCTCAGTTCTTCAATTTTGAATGTTGAATTTTGAATGTTGAATTGAGCATGTGCTTCTTCACGAGTCTTTGCCACCACAAAACTTCCATCCGGTGCGTACCAAGCCGGTATCCGTTGCCCCCACCACAATTGCCGAGAGATGCACCAGTCGCGCACATTCTCCATCCAATGCTTGTAGGTGTTTTTAAATTTAGGTGGAATCAGTTGAATGGTGTCGTTCATCACATTTTCCAGCGCAGGTTTTGTGATGTCTTTCATCTTCACAAACCACTGCAACGACAAGCGCGGTTCAATCACCGCATCCGTGCGCTCCGAGTGACCCACATTACTTTTGTAGTCTTCTACCTTGCTTAACAGACCTTTCTCTTCCAGCTCCTTGCCAATTTTCTTGCGCGCAATAAAGCGGTCTTCGCCTACATAAATTTTTGCCAGCGCATTCAGCGTTCCATCGTCATTCAAAATGTCGATGACTTCCAGCTTGTGTTTCAAACCTAACTCATAGTCATTCAAGTCATGCGCAGGTGTTACTTTCAAACAGCCCGTACCGAAATCCATCGCTACATATTCATCTTCAATAATCGGTATCGCACGGTTGATCAACGGAATCAACACCTTCTTTCCTTTCAGGTGTTTGTAGCGTTCATCGTTCGGGTTAATGCAAACCGCACTATCTGCCATAATGGTTTCTGGCCGTGTGGTAGCAATCGTTACAAACTCACTGCTGCCTTCAATGGCGTAGTTGATGTAATACAACTTCGAGTTGACATCTTTGTAGTTCACCTCATCATCCGACACAGCTGTTTTTCCTGCGGGGTCCCAGTTCACCATGCGCAGCCCGCGGTAGATGTACCCTTTTTTATACAAGTCGATGAACACATCAATCACGGCATCCGTCATGGGCGGATCCATCGTAAACTTCGTCCGCTCCCAATCGCACGAGGCTCCGAGCTTTTTTAGTTGCTCTAAAATAATGCCGCCATATTTTTCTTTCCACTCCCAGGCATATTTCAAAAACTCCTCTCGCCCGATGTCCGATTTCTTGATTCCTTTTTCTTTGAGCATCGCCACCACGCGCGCCTCTGTGGCAA
>JABFSY010000172.1 GCA_013140395.1 Cyclobacteriaceae bacterium | reverse complement strand
CAATGAGTCATAACCGTAAGAATGGTTAATGACAAAAAAAAGAAAAGCAAGAAAAAGATAGAACCTCTTAAGTCTTTGTAGCAAACCGTAATTGAAAACGAGCAAAGTCCAGGGCATAGCTAAGTTAGGTTTCCAAGTTACATCTGAATTTTTCGATTTACTAAGACCAAAAACCAAACACATATGGCATCAACTATTGAAACCGGCCACGCAAAAAATGTGGCAACCTTCGAAGACCTAATTAGCTTTTGTACCGGATACGGAGTAACATACAATCCGTCCAAAGCAGCATTGAAACTCCCTGCTTTAGCAACCCAGCTTACGGGGGCAAATACAGCATTGCAGGCAGTCAAAGTAGCAAAGACTGCTTATGACAATGCCACCAATGCGAGGGAGTTGGCTTTTAAACCGATGAAGTCATTGGCTACTAAAATTGTCAATGCTTTGGCAGCAACGGAAGCTACCGCGCAAACCGTGGACGATGTGAAATCAACAAACATGAAAATTCAGGGCAGACGCGCAAAGGCAATAGAAAAGCCGACCGCAGCAGCATTAGCAGCCGGAGCAGAACCTGTGAAAACAGCCTCTACTTCACAACAGAGTTACGATAAGTTGATTGACCACTTCGCACAGCTTATAGCGACTCTAACGGCCGAGCCAAAGTACATCCCAAATGAAAATGAATTGAAGGTAGCTACGCTCAATACAATGCTAACAGACTTGAGAGCGAAAAACACAGCCGTAATAACAGCCACCACAGCATTAAGTAACGCCCGAATTGCAAGAGATAAAGCCCTCTATGCTGAAACATTGGGTATGGTTGACACAGCACAGGACGTAAAGCAATATGTCAAATCCCTGTTCGGAGCAACAAGCCCCCAATACAAACAAGTAAGCGGACTTAAATTCAATAGACCGAAGGGAGATTAAAGAACAGACAACCTGATTTATAAAGTGGGCAGGTCAATTTTAAATTCTCCTGCCCATCTTTTAAAATGGAGCATCCTCCAAATAATTTAGAGATTCCGGAAAGTTAAAACTGACATCCATTAAATAAATTGGAGCATCCATCAAGTTAAAACTCGCACACGCCAAACAATTTAGAGCATCCAGAAAGTTAAAGTAGGCATCCATTAAAGTATATCCCACGGACAGAAACTTAAAACCCCCATCCGGACAGACGTCTGACCAGAAAGTGTAGCCGACCCAGGCAGCACACTTGCCAAAGCCCGCACAATCCCACCCGCAAGGCCAAAGCTTTGCCAAGAGTGCCGCACCCCCGCACCAATATTTGACAGAGTAGTAAGAGTATACCGAAAAATTCTCCAAGGTTGCCCCCCGCGCAAGTACACTATATAAAGAGTGACCCATGGACGAAGGGGAATCAAATACGGTACGGACAACCATGTACCCGGACAATCAACCCTATTCCGTGACTCCTTGACAACAACTTAACGACCGACTGAAAAGCAGAGAGGAAGAGGGCACATGTTGCTAACAAAATGTTTGCGCAATGGTGGGGTTCAGTGTAAGCTATAAGTTTATATCTTCGTTCAACGTTTGGTCACGTGGGACAAATACGTTTTCAAAAGCCCACCACTGCGCAAACACAAACGTTGTGTGCAAGGCGGAGAAATACAAGACTCGTCATCATTTGAAGTGGATGGCTAAACAAATCCTATTCATTTCATATCACATTACATTCTACTGAAAATTAATTTAGTCCTGATCAACATTAAGAGATAAATTATTTTCTTTCCGCAGAGTAACATTTTTCCTGCCTGTTCGTCATCTACGGCATAGCCTTTCACCTAAAGTGGCTGTAGTTAGTATGGTCATGAACGTAGTATTTCTTTTAGCGACATTAACGATAGCATCATGTTTAATAATCATACCCAGGCGTATTGATGGTCGGTTAAAACCTCTGGTTGCTTTGACTATAATGCTAGCAATCATTCAGTTATTAGTCGAAGGTTATTATTGGCAATACTTACCGAGCTATGTGTTGATAGTGCTTTTAATAAGCATCGCACTTTTCTTAAAAAAGACCAACAGTAACGCACAAAAAAGACTCATTCAGATTACGTTGATTTTTTTGATCCTTTTCTCAATAGTCCCATGGACTATTTTTCTTCCTATTCCAAAACTGACTAAGCCTCAAGGCCATTACACGGTAGGAACCAGAATTTTTCGTTGGGTGGACAGTGAACGGGCTGAGTCAATAACAGCAGACCCAAATGACAAGAGAAATGTCGTGGTTCAGGCCTGGTATCCGACCGCGCAGGAAGCAAAAGGCATTCATTCAAGTTATGTGGACGGGTTGGATAATTTGCCGGAAAAAATTGGAATAATACCAGACTTTATATTTGCTCATTACGATCAGATCGAGACTTATGGGGTGCTGAATGCACCGATATCAAAGGAGCAGAATCAATGGCCAGTGGTCCTATTTTTAACAGGAAACAACGGAGCACGGGCGTTTTACACAAGCCTTGCAACAGGTCTTGCCAGTAATGGATATGTCGTTTTAATGATCGATCATCCTTATGAGGCGATGATTACTCAATTGGCAGATGGTAAGATTGCAACAACCATTGAAGTGCACCCAAAAGGTAATCC
>JABFSY010000299.1 GCA_013140395.1 Cyclobacteriaceae bacterium | reverse complement strand
TCGATGGTCTCCACCTTCCCTCCAGCCTTTTTAACAACATCTGCGCCAACGATGTTTTCTGCCAAATAGTCACTCCCTTTTACCAATACGTTCGGTACCAGCTCAGAAATCAAATTTAAGGGGGTATCTTCATTAAAAAAAACCACCAAATCCACGAATTGAAGAGCGGCCAAAATCCGGGCCCTGGAATACTGATCTTGCAATGGTCGGTCGGGTCCCTTAAATCGACTTACCGAATCGTCTGTGTTCAGCCCTATTATCAGATGGTCTCCTTTGGCTCTTGCCTTCTCTAAATAGTCAACGTGCCCTAGGTGCAAAAGATCAAAACAGCCATTTGTAAAAACAACTTTTTCATTTTGTTTTTGCCAAACACCAACTGCTTCCTTTGCCTCGGCTATAGACTTTATTTTTCCTTCTGTTTTCTCCATTTGATGATCAGGTAACTAGCGATCAAAGATAAAACCCCCATTAAAATCATTAAAATGGTCTGCCAGCCATGAAAAATAAACACAAATGCAACGGCATCCGCTTGCGGAAGGTTGTAGAGCATTACTAACGCCAGTGGTACCAGTGTGTGATAAGATCCTGCACCACCGGGAAGTGGCGCAGCCATTGCGATGGAGCCAACAGCAAACAGCGTTAGAACAGCACTAAAACCCAAATCTTCCGTTTCCGGAAATGCTTTTATCACAAGGTAGCTCATCAAGAAGTATAGTAACCATATGCCGAGTGAATAAGCAATAAAGAGTCCTTTATTCTGCATTCTAAAAATGGCGAGCAATCCTTCTTTGAAACCTTCTATGATTTTTAACAGCTTTTTATTTTTGCGCAGAAAGAAAATTGCTGCAGCAAAAACAATTACACTTAAAAAAACTACGATCATCCAAGGCGATATTGAAAAGCCTTCTCCGGAAGAAAAATTTAGTGTATCGATAAACTTCTTCAGTTTCTGCCATTCTGCAAAAAAGGAAAGAGCAATTAATAACAGTAGACAGACCACGTCCACCATCCTCTCCACTACTACCGTACCAAACGAAACTTCAACGGGGGTTTTTTCAAGCTTGTATAAGTTGTAACAGCGAGACACCTCGCCTCCTCTCGGCACAGCAAGGTTGACCAGGTATCCGATCATTAATGAAAGAAAGCTATTGGTCAATCCAACTTTGTTACCCGTTGGCACCAACAACATACGCCAACGTTCTGCTCGCAATAAGTGACTGAGTATGGCAACCAGCGCCATCAATCCCAAGTATCCCTTGTTGGAATTTTGCCAAGCCTTCCAAAGAAATTCCGACTTGTTTTCACCTTCACCCAACGTTAATCCTCTTAACGAAAGCCACAACAGAAGCGCGGTAAGCACTATCATGCCTATATACTGCAATATCGAACGAAGGGTAGATTTCAATTTAGTTTAGTTGGTTATTTGGATCCGGGAAAACAAGAGATGGTTTGAACTGCTTTGCTTCTTCCAACTCCATGGAAGCATAGGAGATCACAATGACAATATCACCCACTTGCGCTTTGCGCGCAGCAGGTCCATTTAGACAAATCGTTCCAGTATTGCGCTCTCCTTTTATCACATAGGTTTCCAGCCTTTCTCCATTGTTAATGTTTACGACCTGAACCTTTTCTCCTTCGATTAACAGCGCAGCATCCATCAGAGCCTCATCAATGGTGATGCTGCCCACATAATGCAACTCAGCTTGTGTAATTTTTACACGATGTATTTTTGATTTTAAAACTTCAATTCTCATTCTAGCAACAAATTATCAATTAGCCTTACATCTCCAACATAACCAGCAATCAACAGAACGGATCCATCTAAAACGTTCTGCACAGGCTTTAAGTTTTTTGTATCAACCCATTCAATGTATTCCAATTTCACATTTGGGGTCGCCTCACACATTTGCTTAACCTTGTTTTTCACAGTAATGAATTGTTCCCCTTTTTTCACCAATTCGCTTGCCATAAGCAAAGATTGATAAAATACAGTAGCATTCGCTTTTTCGCTTTCATTCAAACGCTGATTGCGCGAAGACATGGCCAAACCGCTCCGCTCCCTAAAAATAGGAACCGAAGTAAGTTGAATGTCGAACTGTAGCTCATCCACCAAGTTCTCAATCACTTTATACTGCTGAAAATCTTTTTGGCCAAAATAGGCGCGGTTGGGTTGAATGATGTTAAACAACTTGCAGACCACCTGGGCCACTCCGTTGAAATGTCCCGGACGAAACTCACCCTCTAACACTGAACCTATTTCACCCACATCAAACCCGATTTCACTCTTTGTTTGATACATCTCCTCATTACTGGGAGCAAAAATCACATCGCAACCTGCCTTTTCCAGCTTTTCTTTGTCGCTATCCAGAGTACGCGGGTATTTTTCTAAATCGAAGGCGTTATTAAACTGGGTAGGATTAACGTAAATGCTGCATACCGTGAGGTCATTTTGTCCACGCGATGCCTTTATCAATTCTATGTGTCCCTGGTGCAGTGCCCCCATCGTAGGCACCAAGCCGATTGAGGAAAGGTTCTTTCTTTTGCCGCGCAAAAACGCCCTTAGCGGCTTAATTTCATAGAAAATCTCCATTCAGGGGCTGTTTTAAGGGGTCGCAAAGATAGACCT
>JABFSY010000082.1 GCA_013140395.1 Cyclobacteriaceae bacterium | reverse complement strand
GATACTCGCTGCTGCTGCGGCCAGAACAAAACGTATTCGATTGACGAGTGCGGTTACCGTACTGAGTGCGGCAGACCCGGTTCGCGTTTTTCAAAACTTTGCTACGCTGGATTTAGTTTCTCAAGGCAGAGCAGAGATGGTGGTAGGACGTGGATCTTTCATTGAATCATTTCCATTGTTCGGGTTAAACTTGCAAGACTACGATGAGCTCTTTGCGGAGAAGCTGGAGCTTTTGCTCAACATCAGAGAAAATGAGGTTGTCAATTGGTCGGGGCAGTTTCGACCAGCCTTGAAAAATCAATCCGTTTATCCGAGGCCGGTGCAAAAGCCATTTCCGATCTGGTTAGGTGTCGGTGGCACGCCTGAGTCTTTTGCAAGGGCCGGGATGCTTGGACTGCCGTTGATGGTCGCCATCATTGGTGGCGATACTCATCGCTTTCGCCCTTTGGTAGATTTGTATAGGCAAGCGGGAAAGAAAGCTGGGCATTCTCCTGAGAAATTAAAAGTAGGGTTGCACTCACTAGGGTATGTAGCATCCACTACTGAGCAAGCCGTTGCCGATTACTACCCCGGCTATGCAGAGATGTTTACACGAATAGGAAAAGAAAGAGGCTGGCCGCCTGTTACGAAAGCAGGATTTGAAGCACAACGTGGGCCGCTTGGCGCCTTCTTGGTGGGCAGTGCAGAAGAAGTTGCGGAAAAAATTATCCGTCACAGCAACGTATCTTTTCAAATGGACAATGCCGGATTATCGCATGCTAAATTGATGGAGGCGATACAATTGATAGGATCGAAAGTTTCTCCGTTGGTGAACCGATAGATTTTAGTTACTACGCTTCGTTTTCAGTTTAGTCTTTCGAAACGGGATCAATCATGATATGTGCTCGATGCGTTCCAGGATCCATGATCCAGGGCATGCCCGGAGCTTCTGGTTTTGTAGGGAGTCCGGTGCTGGCAGCAGTTGCCCAGGGTATATAAACCACATACCTGAATTTGCCTTTGGTCACTTCACCGGTTGTTGGATTGTACGCTTCCTCTGCGGCAGAGTACACTTGCAAATTACTGGCTTGCTTCGGCATCAATAATTTTCCGGACTTAGCCTCGGCTTCACGAATGTCAAAGATTTCCTGAAATGATTTTCCTTCTGCTTTCAAGTCTCTTCCGCGAGCCATGAAGGGATACAGATCTTTATGATAACAGGAAACACTAAATCCTTTTTGACTAGGATTATCAGCCAGACAAATCAATTCATTCGTACCTTTTCTCAGTACAATAAATGCACCCTTGGCATCGTAGCCGTACACCATCGCACCCGCTCGTTTTTCTTCGGGCGCTGCCAGTAGGGCTCCTTTGATTTGCATTTCAGCCGATGGGGTTTGGCCAAAGGCCATCACTGAGTTAATTAATAATAACAGGAATAGGCAGATCGGTTTCATAGATGTTTGTATTTAGTTTTTAGAAGCCATCTCAAAAATTAACTGTCAGCCTGAGCCTGCCTGCCGGACAGGCAGGCTTGTCGAAGGCTATTTGCAACTCCCCTAATCAGGTTTCGTCCCGATACCTATCGGGATCAACCTAACAAAGGTATTATTTTTGTGATGGCTTCTAGTCAATTGCTTTTTCATCCGCATGTGCCACAATTTTCTCGGCTGCGGCTTCGCCCACCACTTCTTTCAATTCGTCCAAGGTAGCTTCTTTAATTTTTTTAAAAGATCTAAAATGAGCCAGCAACCTGTCGGCAGTTTTTTTTCCAATGCCCGGAATACTTTCGAGCTCTGTCACAAAAGTCGAATTGCTCCTTTTGAGTCTATGGAAAGTGATTCCAAAACGGTGTGCCTCATCGCGAATGCGTTGAATCAATAAAAGAGCAGGCGACTTTTTACTAATGAGTAAGGGCAGCGAGTCGTCAGGATAGTAAATTTCTTCCAAGCGTTTGGCAATACCCACAATCGGTATTTTTCCATACAGCCCTAGTTCTTGTAAGGCTTCACAGGCGCTACTCAGCTGGCCTTTGCCACCATCGACAATAATTAATTGGGGGTATTCGCCTTCTTCCTCCATGATGCGCTTGTAACGTCTTCCCACAATTTCTTTCATAGAAGCAAAGTCATCGGGGCCCACAACTGTTTTAATGTTAAAATGACGATACCCTTTTTTGTCGGGCTTGCCATCCACAAAACGTACCATGGCAGCCACTGGATTGGTGCCTTGAAAATTAGAGTTATCAAAGCACTCAATAATTTTCGGGTATTGATTGAGGCGTAGATTTTCCTGAAGGATGTGAAGCACTTCATTCTTTTTGGTCTTGCGCTCTTCTTTGTTGATCTCGCGTTCTCGTTTTAAATACAACGCGTTCTTGAGCGATAGATCGACTAGTTTTTTCTTGTCGCCTATCTGTGGCACAATGTTTTCAAAGTCATCTGACTTTACGGACAACTCTTTGTTGGTAAATACTTCCGGGTTGTTGCTGCGGTGTTCGCTGCGCAATTCTTGTACTGCCATGCTCAAGATCTCTTCATCGGGCTCGTCCAATTTCTTTTTGATTTCCAGATTTTTCGAAAAGATGATGGCGCCCTCTTTGATCTGTAAGTAATTGATGAACGCATCTGTTTCGCTACTTGCAATCGTGACTA
>JABFSY010000129.1 GCA_013140395.1 Cyclobacteriaceae bacterium | reverse complement strand
CTATATCAAAGCTCCCAAGGTGGCATTGTTAGGTGGCGACCAAACTTCTTCACTAGACCACGGACCAGTATGGCATTTCTTTGAGCAACAATTACATTATCCTTTAACGATCATTGGCACCGATTACTTTAAGAATGTTGACCTATGGAAATATGATGTGCTCATTATACCCGATGGCAATTATAAATTACTTGACGAGAGTACATTATCTATGATTGAGCATTGGATTGCCGATGGAGGAAGGCTCATTTCGATAGCCGGAGCCAATTCTTCTTTTGCCGACAAGAAGGGTTTTGGTCTGAAGGTATATGCCAATGACGAGGCAAAAAACAAAGCCGAAAAGGAAGCCAAAGAACAAAAAGAAAAAGAAGGTCCGGTTAAATATGGCGATGCCGAAAGGAAAGAATTAAGCAATTCAATCTTTGGAGCAGTCTATAAAGTCAGCTTGGACAAATCGCATCCGCTCGCTTTTGGCTTGGGTGATTTCTATTATTCACTCCGAACAAGTGAGCTTCACTATGTCTACCTTGAGAAAGGTTGGAACGTTGGGTTGCTAAAGGGCAAACAAAAACCGTTGATTGGATTTGCCGGAGTGAAAATCAATAAGCAATTAGAGAATACTCTTGTGTTTGGCGTGGAAGATAAAGGAAAGGGACAGGTTGTTTACTTAGTCGACAATCCACTATTCCGCAGTTTTTGGGAGAATGGCAAAATGCTTTTCTCCAATGCAGTGTTTATGGTGGGGGAATAGAAATTCAAGGTTCAAAAATCAAAGATCAAATTTACCAAGACCTGATGCGAGAACCCTGAAGGGTAATGTTACTGAAATGTTACCTGAAAATTTGGGGTGAAGATTTCATCCAGGCTTCTCTGAAAAAGCCTACTAGATCGATTAAAGGGTGCGATCTACGCTGCGAGTTGCAGCCCCTTTTTGCCTTTGCGCAATGCCTGGCGGATCTCTTTCATCGCTTCTTTTTTGAAGGAGCGATCATCCTTTCCAGAATGGCTGACGATACTTTTGATGTAACCAAGTACCTCTTCCATTTGCACAAAATTCAGTTCATCTAAGCTCTGAAGAATGGCTAACTTTGGTGATTGTTTCATGACAATTAGTGGTTGTCTGATACAAATAACGGAAAATATTATACTCAGGTTCAAATGGATTCGATGCTATTAATGGAAACATAACATTGAAGTACTTTTTTTGGCTAAATCGAATAAAATTTACACTAACGAACACCACTTTACAACTGAATTTCCAATTTTGAAAGTATTACTTCTCCATCAGCACTTCAATCAACCAGCTAAAGGGGGTGCTATTCGTTCCTATTATTTAGCAAAAGCATTAGTTGATAAAGGGATCGAAACAATTGTGATAACTGCGCACAATGAGAAAATCTATAAGAAGCAAATTCTTGAAGGAATTGAGATCCACTATTTGCCGGTTGCGTACGACAATAAATTCGGGTTTGCTGCTCGATCATTTTCTTTCTTAAAATATAATTTGGGCGCGATCAGGGTGGCCAATAAAATAAAGCATATCGATTACTGCTACGCGATCTCCGTGCCACTTACCATTGGGCTTGTCGCGATGTGGTTAAAGACATTTCGCAAAATTCCTTATCTGTTTGAAGTGGGTGACCTATGGCCTGACGCCCCTATCCAATTGGGATTTGTTGAAAATTATTTTTTTAAAGAATTTTTATTTTCGCTCGAGAAAAGAACTTACCGATCCGCCAAAGCCGTTGTGGCGTTATCTCCTTCTATCGAAGCAATTGTGAAAAAGAAGATGGGATTGCCAGCCTCGGTGCATCAGATCCCCAACATGGCCGACTGTGAATACTACCAACCGGAAACGAAGCGCACGGTGTTGGAGGAAAAATTTAAAGTAAAAGGGAAATTCGTGGTCTCCTACATTGGAGCCGTGGGCGTTGCCAATGGTTTGGATTATTTTTTAGAATGCGCTAACGCTTCTCGCAAAGCACAGCTCCCGATTCAGTTTATCATTTGTGGAGAGGGTGCGCTCCGAGAAAGATTAAAAAACAATGCTGCTCAATTAGGCTTGAGCAATCTCACTTTTGTCGATTTTCAAAATCGGGAAGGAGTAAAAGAATTACTGAATGTAACCGATGCTTCCTTCATCTGTTATAAAAATGTGCCCATTTTAGAAACCGGATCTCCTAACAAATTTTTTGACGGACTGGCAGCAGGCAAAATGATTATAGTCAATTTTGGTGGGTGGATAAAAAATGAAATTGAACTGGTGCATTGCGGAGTCTTTGTTGACCCTGCTCATCCTACTGATTTTGTAAAGAAGATCTCACCCTTTCTATCTAACCCGGTACAACTAAAAAATTATCAAGCAGCCGCCCGGCAATTGGGCGAAACAAAGTACGCCAGAAAAATTTTGTCAGAAAAATTCTCTAGCTTGTTTAAGTAACTGCTTCGATATGAGTAAAAAGAAAGGGAAGATTCCAAAAAAAGAAAGTGAAGCAAAAAAAGTTTCAGGGTTGCCTATAGAGGAACCTGAAAAACCTTTTGATTTTGGTGGATTACCTCAAAGGGATTTGAAAAAAAGCCTTGGCTGTTGATCATTTAAATGCTTTCGGCAAAGAAAACACGCTTTACCCGCTCACTTGTATTGGTCAGTATTTCATAGGGGATGGTGTTGATACTGGCAGCAACTTCCTGAATTGGGTTCTCTGCTCCAAAAACGATTACTTCATCGCCTTCTTGTGCATCCATGTGAGTGACGTCTACCATCGTCATGTCCATGCACACATTGCCTACCACAGGCGCTTTTTTACTTTTGATTGATACAAATCCTTTGCCTTTGCTAAAACTCCGGCTAAATCCATCTGCATAGCCAATGGCAATGGTGGCAAGGCTCATATCATTTTCTGCTTTGCCCTTTCTGCCATACCCAATCGTTTCTCCCTTTTTGACTTTTTTAATTTGTGAGACGATTGTCTTTAGCGTAGCTACCGGCTGCAGTTGATCTACCTTGCCTTCCGTGGGATTGACGCCATACAAACCGATACCAAGTCGAACCATCTCCATTTGAAAATCCGGAAAACGTAAAATGCCGGGAGAGTTAAGAATGTGTCGCAGTGGTTTTATTCCCAGTGAGTCGGTCAATGTTTTATAAAAGTGTTGAAACCGATCAAACTGTTCTTGTGAAAATCCATCATGGGCGGCCTCATCCGCGCCTGCCAAGTGGGAATAAACAGAAGCAACAGAAATAGACGGGTGGTTTTTTAATATGGTTATGATTTCGGGTAAATCATCTTGGTCAAATCCCAATCGGTGCATTCCGGTGTCCACCTCAACATGAATCGTCATCGGTCTTCCTTCAATAAACTGCGATAAAGCACGAAGCATTTTCAAGCTATACATCACCGGCTCTAAACAATGCGAAAGAAGAGACGGAAAATTCTCTTCAGCCGGGTTCATGACCATAATCGGCAATGAAATATTGTTCTTCCTAAGTTCAACTCCTTCGTCTGCATAAGCGACACCTAAGTAGTCAACCTTGTGATATTGCAATAAGTTGGCCACCTCCTCGCTGCCGCTGCCATAGGCAAACGCTTTCACCATCGCCATAAGCTTAACGCCCGGCTTCAACTTCGACTTAAAAAAATTCAGGTTATGCACCATCTTGTTCAAATCAATCTCCATCACCGTGCCATGCACTTTGCGTTGAAGTTGTTGAACGATCTTCTCGAATTGAAAAGGCCTTGCACCTTTAATCAAAATCAGTTCACTTTCAAAATTCTCCCATTTCACACTTAGCAAAAATTCTTCGGTGGCCCGAAAGAATGTTGCTTTCATATCCCTAAAATGTGCTTGGTGGGAACTAAGCATCGAACCAATCCCAACGAAAGAAGATATTCCGCTTTGATTCAGTAATGCCTTGATACGATCCACTAATTCTATTTCATCAAGTCCCGATTGAAGAATGTCGGAGAGAATGAGCGTTTTCTCTTTTTTCTGTAAGCTGTTTAGAAAGTCGAGACTGATTTTTAATCCTGCCAAATCATTGTTATAGGTATCATCTATTACCTGACAGCGGTTGATGCCCTGTTTCAGTTCCAGGCGCATGGGCACTGATTTCAATTGAAGTACACGTTCTTGAATGATTGCTGGCGAATAGCCTAAATGGAGCATGACTGCCACACAATGAAAGCAATTTTCGATCGAGGCTTTGTCTGCAAAAGGAATTTGCATTGAAATCAGCTGCGCTTGATAACTCAACTCATATCCTGTAATAGTCTGCTTTATTTTTATCGTTGCTTTCTCACTACTTCCCCAGGTGAGTGAAGGGATTTTCTTTTGCTGAATTGCCTCATGCAGTTCTGTGTGATCTGCGCAGTAGATCAGCAAACCAACACGCGAAAAGAGTTTTAACTTTTCTTCGATCTTTTCGGTTCGAGTAACAAACCCTTCATCATGTGCGGTGCCAATATTAGTAAAAATGCCGATGGTTGGGTGGATCACTTTCTCCAGCTTTTCCATTTCACCAGGCAGTGAAATTCCTGCCTCAAAAATGCCCAGTTGATGATTGGTTTGTAAGCCCCAAACAGAAAGAGGCACACCTATTTGCGAATTGTAACTTCCGGGATTTTTTGCAATGTTTTGATCCAATGACAAAAGTTGAAAAAGCCATTCTTTGATAATGGTCTTTCCGTTGCTGCCGGAGATGCCAATGATTGGGATCGAAAAGCTTTTGCGATGCTCAGATGCAATGGCCTGTAGGGCCGCAAGCACCGAAGCAACCTGAATGAAGTTTCCCTCTGGAAAAAACTTGAAGTCTGCCCAGTTTTCAATTACGAATTGTCGGATGCCGAGTTGGTACAGTTCAGCAATGTATTGATGGCCGTCATGTCTTTCTCCACGCAATGCAAAAAAGACAGACCCGTCCGATACGATTGGCTTTCGACTGTCAGTCACCAACGTACTTACATTTCTATTTGCGGCAAGTTGAAGCGTTTTGCCGTCTGTTATTTTTTCTAATTGAGAGAAGAGCATTTTTATTTTTTCACCACTAAGGCACAAAGACACTTAGATTATTTTAAATTTCTTAGTGCCTAAGTGTCTTAGTGGTTAATTTCTTTTGTATTCTAAAATAACCTTGCCCCATTCGGAACTTTCCTTTCGATAGAAGTCAATACTACATTTCCTTGTTCATCAGGAAAGCCAGTCACCAATACCTCGGAGATGAAATTGGCAATTTGCTTAGGTGGAAAATTGACGACACAGACTACCTGTCTGCCAAGAAGTTCGTCCGGATGGTACAACCGGGTGATCTGGGCACTCGATTTTTTTACCCCTAAATCAGGGCCTAAATCTACCCAAACCTTGATTGCAGGCCTTTTTAGGCCTTCAAAAGGCTCAGTTTTTATAACTGTGCCTGCCCGAAAGTCAATTTTTATGAAGTCATCCCACGTTATCATCAGAAAAAATTCTATTTTGCGTAGCTAAAACCCAAAGTAACGGGGTTCGTTAGAGACTTTCAGTTGCATGCAGCAAAAATATCTTCATAGTCTGGTTGTTTTGATTGCCCTGAGTGGCTTGCTGGTCTATTCTGTGCAGGCGCAAGAAAATCTTCCCATCGACCCGCAAGAGAAAGAAATCAAGGAGCTAAATAATCATCCGGAATTGAATCTGGACGATGATAAAACCCTCCTTCTCGAATCCGAAGGTCAGAAGCCAAGTACTAGCCAGACCATCTCAAAAGAAACTGTAACTATAAACAAGTCAGCAAAATCAAAATCAGACAAAGCCCATCCCGATAAAGAAGAAGAAGACGCTCTCTCTTTTAATTTTCTTTATTACATTATCCAGAAGTTCAAGATTTCGGATATCGTTGATTAGATCGGCCACGGGTCAGCGAATTTATCTTTCGCCTTCCAGGCAATCAGTTCATTTGTCGTTAGTAAGCATTTCTCTAGTTCCTTTTTGATAATTTCCGGATTGAGCTCTGTTCCGATAATCACCAACTCGTTCATCCGGTCGCCAAACTCTTTATCCCATTTTTTCATTAGCTGTTCCTGGTTTTCCATAAAATCGGCTCGGGCTACACGCTGCGCCATGGACATAGACGCCCACCACTTGCCATACATCTCCGCTTTGGAAGAACCTCCGGCTTGACTCCAAAGAATGGCATCACTTGGCCTGGAGGCAAGCCAAAACATGCCTTTACTTCGAATCACATTCACAGGCCAATTCGTTTGCACAAAATTCCAAAAACGCTGTGGGTGAAAGGGTCTGCGATCCCGAAAAACAAATGAGCTGATCCCATATTCCTCGGTTTCAGGAGTGTGTTCATTGTTTAATTCTTTTAACCAGCCTGCTGATTGTTGAGCCTTTTCAAAATCAAAAAGGCCAGTGTTTAAAATTTGTTTCAAGTCAATCTTCCCATGGTCGGCTTTGATAAGTTTCGCATCGGGATTGAGTTTTATCAAGATGCCCTCCAGCAATTTTAATTTTTCGGCTGGCACCAAATCTACTTTATTGAGCACGATCACATTCGCAAACTCGATTTGATCGGTTAGTAGGTTGACGATACTCCGATCATCTTCCATTTCGCCCGTTAGTTTGCGGTCTTTTAATCGCTCTGCCGAACCAAAATCATTGAAAAAATTAAACGCATCGACTACCGTCACCATGGTATCTAGCTGCGAGTATTTGGTGAGGTCGAGCAATTCATCACCTGAAGCAAAACTAAATGTTTGTGCTACCGGCAATGGCTCCGATATACCTGTGCTTTCGATCAACAGGTAATCAAACTTCTTTTGCTTGGCGAGTTTTTCCACCTCAATCATCAAATCTTCGCGCAGTGTGCAGCAGATACAGCCGTTGCTCATTTCCACCAACTTCTCCTCGGTGCGTGAGAGTTTGATTTCGTTTTTAACCAATTGAGCATCGACATTTACTTCGCTCATATCATTGACGATCACTGCTACACGCAGTCCTTCTCGATTAGAAAGAATGTGATTCAGCAACGTGGTCTTTCCTGCTCCCAAAAATCCGCTTAGAACGGTAACAGGCAATTTCTTTGCCTTAAATGGATTTATCATAGCCAGTTTGTAGTTTTTTTAATCTTGCTTGAATGTCAGTCAGCTGTTGTCTCAGTTCCTGTTGTACCGACAGCATTTGATCAGGTGTTAGCTCTACTACTTTGTGCGAATGAGAATGTTTGTGCTGGTGATGGGTTGACTCATACCCGGGGACATCTACCATTTCATTTTCCCATTTTGCTATCTCCCTTTCAATTTTTGCGATGGAATCTATGAGCGCTGGGTTTTTCCTTAATGATTGAATAGTTGCCTGAATATTATCTAACACAGAAAAAGACTCTTCCTGAATAGCTATCGCCTTTTTTAATGAGGTATCTTCTTTTTGTGAGCAGCTGAGAGCGAGCATCACGCCTGATATGAAAAGTACTGTCTTCATGGAGTAAGTAACTCAGCTTCATCCAAGATAAAATTCATGTGATTGACATCCGTTCCGTTAAGGCGTAATTTTCCTTTCACGGTAATGATCTGGTCGGCTTTTAATTTTGGCCGCTTCGTTTTAAAGTTGATTTCGGCTACCGATTCAGGACCAGCACCCCCACAAAAGAAACAAGACGCATAGGGATTTTTTGAAAGGATAATGGCATTGCCCTCTAAATCAAAAGGGATGTAGTGCCCCTTCAGGCTAAACTCCTTTCCGATTTTCGCACGCAACTCGGGCGTAAAGGACGGAACCAGAAAGTACTCGTTCATCTCTTTAAAAAAAGTGGAAGTGAACTTAACGCGGGCGAGTGTCACCCATCCGTCTTCGGGATCAGACGGAAAAAAGAAGTGAGCCGCAAAAACGATCGTGCTAATTAGCTTCATAAAGTGGCTTATTGTTCGCGCGTCATTTTTTTATAAAGTTTCCAATTCACCAGATGAGCAAGTGAGATACACACGGCCCCCACTGAAGTGAAGAATACTTCCCATAAGTTAGATAACTCAATTCTACCAATGATGATCAGGAACACTCCCAATACAAAAATTAAAATGGGAGAAAGCCGGTGATGATGATTGATGTAAGACGGTAACAAAGAAGCAAGCGCGAGAAAAAAACTTATGCCTAACACGCCTCTCTCAATTGAAGGGTAAGCCAGGAAATGGAGGCCTTGAAAGAACGATAAAGTGAGCAGCACTGGAACAAACGCACAATGCAAGGCACACAGCAGTGAAGCGGAGAAACCGAGTGCGTCTAAGTACTGCGTAAAAAAACCTTTCATCAAAAAAGTAGCTAGATTAATGCAGCTAAGTTGCAAATATAGGCTCAGCCAACTAATATGCAACAATGTTGCATTAATTATGTTTCCAGTGCTTGCCAATACCAGAATAGGACGAATGCCTTCGGGGACTTGAACTATTTTTGAAGTCTCAAGTCCAACTTATCCAGCTATATTCGCAACTCTGTTGCAAGATGAACTACACGTTTACCTTACTTTTACTTTTTAGACTGTCAATGTCCTTTGGCCAATCGTGTGACTTTACACTTTCAGGCAAGGTCTCTGATGAGATGGGGAACCCATTAGTTGGAGCAACGATTTTGCTAGCGAAGGAAAATAAAGGAGAGGTAGCAGACGAAAATGGCTTCTTCGAATTCAATAAACTTTGCAGCGGCAGGTATCAAATTGAAGTTCGATTTGTTGGGTACAAAACGATTTCAAGTAGCGTTAAACTTACTGCCAATAAAGTTTGGAATGTAACACTGCGTAGTGATAGCACTGCGTTGAATGAAGTAGTCATTTCAGAAAAGCACGTTGAGTTGGCAGCTACCTCCACCTATAGTTCGCTATCTGGAAA
>JABFSY010000454.1 GCA_013140395.1 Cyclobacteriaceae bacterium | reverse complement strand
ATGGGAATTCAACAAAGTCAATTCGTAAAAAGAAAATTGTGCTTTCGTATAAAACAGACAAGGGAATGATGAAGAGAGCTTTTACTGCCTACTACACGCATCATGGACCAGTCATTGCTAAAATAGGCGAACAGTGGCTTAGCATTAAGATGATGCAAGAGCCCTTGTTGGCACTCACTCAATCTTATTTGCGAACAAAAGCATCTGGATTGATCGATTTCCAAAAAGTGATGGAGTTGAAAACGAACACGTCTAACAACACTACGTATGCGGATGATCAGGGTAACATTGCCTATTGGCACGGTAATTTTATGCCCAAGAGAAATACTGCCTATAACTATAACCTGCCGGTAGATGGCAGCGATCCGGAGACCGACTGGAAAGGTTTACACAATGCTAATGAGACTATACAATTGGTAAATCCAGTCAGTGGATGGATTCAAAATTGCAACTCCACGCCTTTCACCTCAGCAGGGGCAAGCAGCCCAGACAAAACGAAGTATCCAACTTACATGGCACCTGATTTTGAAAACGCAAGAGGTATTCATGCAGTTCAGGTGTTGAGCCGTGAGACTTTTTTCACAATAGACAAGTTGATTCTGGCAGCGTATGATCCTTACTTGCCAGGCTTTGAAAAAGTAATTCCTTCGATTGTCGAATCGTACTCCACAATTTCAAAATCAGATGAAGCCATCCGAAAAAAATTGGCCGAGCCTATTTCAATGCTTCGTGAATGGGACAAGAAGTTTTCGATTTCCTCTGTACCGATGACACTGGCCGTTTATTGGGGACAAGAACTTAGGATGCAATTAGCGGATCAAATACCTTCCGGAATCAGCCAGTTGGATATCATCGATTACCTTGTCAAAGCATCTCCCGAAGTAAAAATGAAAGCACTCGCCAAAGTGGTGGATGAGTTGGCTCGTGATTTTGGAAAATGGCAGGTAGCTTGGGGTGATGTGAATCGTTTCCAGCGCCTCACCGGAAAAATTAATGAGACATTCGATGATAACCAACCAAGTTTGCCTGTTGCATTTGCATCTTCTTTTTGGGGTTCATTAGCAGCCTTTGGTAGCAAGAAGTATCCAGGTACAAAAAAAATGTATGGTTACGTAGGGAATAGTTTTGTCGCAGCGGTAGAGTTTGGAAAGAAATTGAAAGCTAAATCAGTGTTGGCAGGAGGCGTTAGTAATAATCCACTATCCCCTCACTTTAGAGATCAAGCTGGAATTTATTGCGAACCTCGCTTTAAAGACGTTCTATTTTATAAAGAAGATGTGCTCAAAAATGCCGAGCGCAGCTATCATCCCGGGGAATAGCAAGAAACAAATCAGCCCTTTGTTCGAAGGGCTGATTTGTTGTCGGAAATCAATATTTAGGGTTTTCTTTTCTTGCTTTCTTTTCAGCCCTTTTTTCAGCCTCTGTTTTTTTAGGCTCTTTTTTGGTTTCCTTTTTTTTGTCTTGACCTTTTGACATAATAATGACGTTTAGTTGATCAAAGTAAATATAAACCAGACAAAAGATCAAGTTCCTGCCTGCAATTCTGTGTAGAATCAACTCGCTTCGCCAGCTGAACGAAATTGAATCAATACTTTTTGTTACTTTTCAACTACGATGAAACGAGTACGCTGGAGCCTGTTACTGATCGCACTCTCTTGTGCTACAAGCAAAAAAGAGCAAACTACTGAGCCCTGGGATACCACTGGTCATTGGATAATCTACCCGCCTATGTCAGCAACTGTTTATACGATAACTAATTCAAACGGTCTCAAACTAGCCATGACCGCCCTAGGAGGGAAGATTATGTCTCTATATGTTCCGGATAAAAATGGAGTATTGGATGATGTTGTCTTGGGCTATGATAGTGCTGACCAGTATTTGACAGGCAATCCTTTTTTTGGTGCCATGATAGGGCGCTATGGCAATCGGATTTCCAAAGGCAGGTTTTCGCTAGAGGGCAAGAACTATCAGTTGCGAATAAACAATGGAATGAATTCGTTGCATGGTGGTAAGGTTGGTTTCCATAACGTGATGTGGAGGGTTGAGCCTGTTACTGTTAATGGTAATCAAGGACTTGAACTCTATTACCTAAGCAAAGACATGGAGGAAGGTTTCCCTGGGAATCTTAAAGTAAAAGTGACGTATTCACTGACCGATCAGAATGAGTTGGCGATCGACTATGAGGCAACCACTGATGAGGTTACAATTGTTAATTTGACACACCATTCTTTTTTTAACCTGGCAGGAGCTGGCAAAGGAGATGTTCTTGATCATTTGGTTGAAATCAATGCCGAACGATTTTGCGCTATCGATAGCGCATTGATACCTACGGGTGAACTAAAATCGGTCGCAAATACTCCCTTTGACTTTAGAAGGCCTATAAAGATAGGTGAACGCATCGATGACTCGGATGAGCAACTGCGGTTGGGGCGAGGCTACGATCATAACTGGGTTCTTGCCAAGAAAGGAAACGAACTTTCATTTGCCGCTCGGGTAACCGAGCCAAAAAGTGGAAGAGTGATGGAAGTGTGGACGACCGAGCCGGGGTTGCAGTTTTACTCAGGTAATTTTTTGGATGGAACTGACGTTGGTAAGGGTGGTTTGAAATATGGCTTTCGATCGGCTGTTTGTTTGGAGGCGCAA
>JABFSY010000528.1 GCA_013140395.1 Cyclobacteriaceae bacterium | reverse complement strand
CTCAAGATTGTACGGAAAGATCAGAGTACTTTCAAAAGCCATCAGTTTGGTGAACGGTTCAATTGACCAGAGAGAGGTATACCGCAAAAAAACCAAAGTCATCTTCAAAAAGAGTGATGACGAAGATCTCAATAAATAAAGGTAGGAGGAAAGCGACCTTTGACAGCTTTCGATAAAACAAATTAACTATGAGCAGAAAAAAAGAAACAAGGGCAAAAATCCCACCACGAGATGAAAAACAGAAGTATCACAACCAAGACGGTTCTTCACAAAATTTCAAATGACGAGAACCTCAACAAGCAGGACGAAAGAGTCCTGAAAGATTTAGTTGCAGTCCTGAAAAGATCCCTCAAGGGAAAGTCTTTGACGGATGTGGACAGACGACTCATTAACGAAACCATTCAAAAATCCAAGGATGGAATACTTACGCCAGGGGATCTGTTAAACCTCGCTAAAAACGTATTTCAGATTTTAGATATTTTCAAAGATTATTCATAACCGAAAATGAATTTAGGCAAAGCCATAAAAATACTATTGGAAAAAAAAGGCATGACGCAAAAGAAATTAGCTGCCGAAACCAATCTGTCTCCAACATCAATTTCACTTTTAATGAAAGGGCACACGATGCCTCGGAAGGAAACACTTGAACTTGTAGCGAAAGCACTAGAGGTCAAGCCTGAGTTCTTGCTCCTACTGAGCCTCAGTAAAGATGACGTCCCCGATAACAAACGCGAACTGTATGATCTCGTCTGGCCACAGATCGAAACCACCTTCGTTAATCTATTTGTAAAGTCGTAGTTAATTACCCTCGCCCTTATTCGTGTGCTTCACCAAAGAGCCAACTCGTTCAATTTGCCTCGAGCTATCACTTGAAACTCTAGCGGCCGGGATCCTGAGGTTCCGCTTCGCTTCAGTCAGACAAGTTCTGGCAGTTTGAGTATCCGCAACAGGCAATGACGTTGCGAGTAGCCGCCCAAGCCTTCGACAAACTCAGGCCAACAGGTTCACTAAAAAATGGACGACTCTGTTTTTTTTGTAAACTTTTCGAGCACGCGCACACCTTTATACGAATTTCCTTTCGCGTTCAGCCGCGGGCTCCAAACGGCAATCGTATATCGATCGGGATTGATAGCGATGATGCCTCCGCCCACGCCACTCTTGCCGGGCAGCCCCACTTTAAATGCAAACTCTCCAGACTCATCATAAAATCCACACGTCTGCATGAGTGCATTGATTCTTTTGGTTTGATGGTTTGTTAACACGGGCGTGCCGCTCAGGGTTTTGCCATCGTGCGCTAAAAACAAAAATGTTTCGGAAAGCTCTTGGCAATTCATTTCAATAGAGCACAGGTCAAAATAAAAATCGAGCACCACCTGCGGATGGTTTTCGATGTTGCCAAATGATTTAATGAAATTGCAGAGCGCCACATTGCGATACCCCACCGACTTTTCAGAGGCCGCCACCGTTTCGGAATAGTCGATGCTCGGGTTGTTCGAAAGGCTTCGCACAAAAGCAATAAAATCTTTCTTCGGATTCTTTAAATGAGTGATCAGGATATCGGCAATCACCATGGCGCCCGCATTAATAAATGGATTTCTGGGGATGCCCTTGTCGGCCTCTAATTGTACGAGAGAATTAAATGACGTTCCGGAAGGCTCGATACCCACGCGCTTCCAGATACGCTGATTCTTTATTTTATACGCCAGCGTAAGGGCCAGCACTTTGGAAATACTTTGAATAGAAAATCTCTCGGTATAGTGGCCTACTCCAAATTGGTAGTTATCAACGGTGGAGAGGTGAATACCAAATCGTTTAGGATTCACCTGCGCAAGTTCAGGAATGTAGGAAGCCAGCTTACCGCGGTCGTCAATATCTTTTACCTCGCGGTACACGCCTTCAATTATTTCTTTAAAATTCATGTGGATGTTAAATCAGTGTAAAATACAGTGAGCGAATATAGGTAAATACAACCACGCCCTGCCGGCTCTTGGTCGCCATTTTCAAACAAGTTTGGTTGCATCGCCAGCCGCAGCCAATCGAATGAATGCTTTGGTGAAAAATTTTTTCTGATTTACGTAACAAAAGTGAAACTAATCTATTATATTCACGTTTGTTAAGTAAATAAACCTATGACACAACAATCTCTTGGTGAATTTGAAGAGCTCGTATTGCTGATGGTAGCCGCCCTGCACGATGAGGCCTATGGTGTAGCCATACTGGAAGGCTTGGAAGAAAAGCTCAAAAAGAAAGTGAACATCAGTGCGGTGCACGTGGCACTCAAGCGCATTGAAGACAAAGGCTTCGTCAAGTCGCGCTTCGGTGGCATTACCGAACACCGCGGTGGCAGGCGAAAGAAGTATTATGTGATTACCGCGCTGGGCAAAAAAATGCTTGACAATCAATATGCGTTGCGCACGAGCATCTATCAACAGATTCCGAAAATTTCTTTTGGATGAACCAATTAGATACAAGACACAAGATGTAAGTAGCAAGATGAGGTTAGACAAACGATGTTGTCTAATGTCTTACTACTTACGTCCAATAAACAATGAAAATCATTCCCCCCAAACGCCCGCTTCAATTTCTCCGCTGGTTTTGCCGCGAAGATTATCTCGAAGAGATAGAGGGAGACTTGACGGAGGTTTTTAT
>JABFSY010000506.1 GCA_013140395.1 Cyclobacteriaceae bacterium | reverse complement strand
TTAAAATATAGTCGTCTGCGCCACCATCAAAAGCAGCAATCTCTGAATACTCTTCTGCGCGAGCGGTTAAAAAAACGATAAAGGTATTTACTAACTCGGGCATGGCGCGAATTTGCCGGCATGCTTCTACACCATCCATTTTGGGCATCATAATATCTAACAGCACCAAATCGGGATGAAATTTCCTGGCGATTTCTACTGCTTCGGCTCCCTCTCCTGCTGTTCGCACATCGTATCCCTGTTTTTCTAGATTATATTTCAGAAGTTCTAAGATCGGTTCTTCATCATCTACAACCAGAACTTTCTGTGTTGGCTTATTGGCCATATTCAACGCTTTTTATTGCGGAATAAAAGTAGACCTAAATTAAGCTAATTAAAAACCAATGTTACTAACTTAACAATTACTTAATGAGAGGGAGCAGCAAATCAGAGGAATGGATATTGCTCACTCAGGTATCGGACATATGCTCGCATATCACCTCTAAATTTCCTGTCTAGTTCTTCTTCAAAAATGTTCTGTTTCGATTTGTACAATCGATACGACATGAAAAAGGTGTTGTTGGGAAGCCTCTTTTTTAGTGAAGCAGAATTTCTTTTTTCAAACAACTGAAGAGTGTCTATGGTAGAAATGATTTTCGAGATCATCGAATCCTTTTGCTGTTGCTTTTGATCGAAAGGATCATCTACCTTCATCGTTTGATACAAGCTATCTAATGAGCGCGTGCCCCTCAAAATATGTTTTGTATATTTTCGATAGTCTTGATCTTGGTGAAGATAGGTCATATACTCTTTTGAGGAGGGGCCAAATCGATACCTGAGAAAATCATAAGCTGCAGTATCGCCAATAAAATCCGCCAGATTTTCATTGAAGTCCACATCGTCTTTCACAAAGACTGTCGCGTGCACCATCTCGTGAATGATGAGGCTCGCCAAATCACCTTCTGTCCGATCCAACATACCACTTAAAATTGGATCTGTAAACCATCCCAACGTAGACCATCCACCCGGATTGCGCACACTTACATCGTAGCCTTCCGTTTCTAGTTCTTTTCGAAGATCAAGTGCCTTTGTCTTGTTAAAAAAGCCCTTGTATGGAACAGATCCAACAACTGGAAAATGCCATTGCTTGGGTACTAGTGCGAATGGCTCACAAGCCTGCACCACCCACATAACTTCTTTATTCTTTTGGTCATAGAGGGTTTTGTAGTTCTCGGTATCCTTTAGCCCAAGCGAATCAATTGCAAATTTCCGTACATCCTCGATAAGCCTCAGTTTAGACTTTAATGAATCGGGGAACGAGGGGTCTTCCATAAATTCCGCCACCGGCCTAGCATTCCAAATTATTTCTAGTTGACCAATTCCCTGCCGAATGCCATAATAAACCAGTGACCCGTTCCAGGCTATCAAAATGCTCAGTACAATAACTAAACTCCAGATTGCTTTTTTCAACATGAGGGCCGCAAATTAGGTTAGTTTCAAAACTCTTTTGGATAAAATTGATATTTGCTTGTTATTTTAGCAATTACTAATTAATTTAGCATTTCAATTTTATCCGCCCTTCTTGAATTTAGGTGGTAATTTGAGCCCAACAAAAAACGAAACAACAACTACTAACAAATATGAGTGACGCAAAAGAAAAACTGAAAGCCCTACAGCTAACAATCGATAAACTGGAGAAGACGTACGGCAAAGGCACCGTAATGATGTTAAATGATCAGAAGGTGAGTGATGTCCCGGCTATTTCAACAGGATCACTTGGCTGAGATATCGCACTTGGAATTGGTGGTCTGCCGCGCGGTCGTGTGACAGAGATTTATGGACCTGAATCGTCCGGAAAAACAACACTTACGCTACATGCGATTGCAGAGGCACAAAAAAAGGGTGGGTTAGCTGCCTTTATTGATGCAGAGCATGCTTTTGATAAGAGTTATGCAGAAAAACTGGGCATTGATACTGAAAATCTATTGATTTCTCAGCCAGACAATGGCGAGCAGGCGCTTGAAATTGCAGAACACCTGATTCGATCTGGAGCCATCGATATTATCGTAATCGATTCGGTTGCCGCGTTGGTACCTAAGGCTGAATTAGAAGGCGAAATGGGCGAAAGCAAAATGGGTTTGCAGGCCAGATTAATGTCACAGGCCCTTCGAAAATTAACGGGGACTATTTCAAAAACAGGATGTGCTTGCGTATTTATCAACCAGCTTCGTGAGAAAATTGGCGTTATGTTTGGCAATCCTGAAACAACAACAGGAGGAAATGCGCTTAAGTTTTATGCTTCTGTGCGATTGGATATAAGGCGAATTGGCCAGATCAAGGAAGATGCCGATAATATTACCGGAAACCGGGTAAAAGTGAAAGTCGTAAAAAACAAAGTGGCTCCTCCTTTTAAAGTAGTTGAATTTGATATTATGTACGGTAGAGGAATCTCTAAATCGGGAGAGATTATTGATTTGGGCGTAGAACTAAATGTGATCCAAAAATCTGGCTCTTGGTTTTCGTACAATGGGAATAAATTAGGTCAGGGCCGCGACTCTGTGAAACAACTGATTGAAGATAATCCTGAGATGATGGAAGAGCTCGAGAAAAAAATAAAAGAAAAGATTTCAGCGGGTGCAGATATCAAGAAAGAAGAAGAATAGATAAATCCAAAA
>JABFSY010000043.1 GCA_013140395.1 Cyclobacteriaceae bacterium | reverse complement strand
TTCTCACTTGTTTACGATCAAGCAATGACCTTAACTTTGCACAAAAACAAAAAAACTATGGCTAAAACTACTGCCAAGCCCACTATTGCAAAGGCTGCACCGAAGAAGGTAACCGCCAAAGCAGCTTCAAAGGCATCTACCTCTACTGATATTGAAAAGCTTTCAATAAGTATTTTACAAAAACTTAAAACGCTCAATCTAGATGGGCAACTTCAAGCTGACATCGAATGGTGTTTAGGAAGCTACAGCTACGATAAGAATCCCGTTGGACTAATTAAAGCGGCTCATAATGCGGTGAACGTATTTAAGACTGAGTTGGCAAGAAAAACCAAAGGTGTTACCCCTAAATTGATAACAGATATCGAGAAGGCGATAGAAGCGGCTTAAACTTCTCATTCTAATGAATGACAAAGGCTGGAAATTCCAGCCTTTGTCATATTATCTCAGTTCAACTTGCACAGGAAGTTCGGAATGACGACCGCGCTAAATCATATGGGTAACGTTGGATAATTCTCCAGAATAGCGCGAGCACTGCACACCAAACTTGTTCAAAAAGTCTACACCTTCATCAGAAGGGATGTTTTTATATTCTGCATAAGACTTGAGATATATCACCCTTTGAATGCCCATGCTAAAAATGATTCGCGCGCAAGCCAAACAAGGTGACAGCGTAACGTATAGAGTGGCACCTTCTACCGAGGTTTTGTTCTTTACAGCATAAAGAATTGCATTTTGCTCTGCATGAATAGCAAGCGAACAACTCCCTTTAGAATCTCTCGGGCAACCAGCCTCTGCCCATTCTTCGTCACAATTGTGGGTGCCTGATGGTGGGCCGTTATAACCAATGGAGATAATACGCGTATCCTTGGTAAGTACTGCCCCCACATGCCTCCGAACACAATGCGAGCGCTTGGCGAGGTTAACCGCCAGCTCCATGTAAATATCCTCGAATGCAGGTTTCTGTTGGTTCATATTTTTTGAATGGAAGGTAAAAATACCAAATAAAAAATTCGCACCACAAACAATAGAATCGATGTGAGGCGCGTGACCTTGTCATGCAGTCCGCCAAACCTCCCCGTTTTTCTGAGCAAATCAAATCACTATCTTCGCCTTGGAAACTGATTTCGAATGTACCAGCGCCTTTTATTATGTTTAATTGTATTGCCTTTGCTTTCGTCCGCTCAACTGGCGCTTCAGCCGCGAGTTAGTCCACTTTCCATTGTAACTGCACGATACAAAGATGTCTACCTTAAAATCGTTTATAGTCAGCCACAGAAGCGAGGTAGAGAAGTACTCGGAAAGCTTGTTCCCTATGGGCAGGTTTGGCGCACAGGTGCAAACGAAGCAACTGAAATTACGTTGACAAAAGACATGGTGTTCAATAGTCAGAAATTGAAGGCAGGCACATACTCAGTTTTCACCATACCGAACCAAACGAGTTGGACAATAATAGTAAATACCGACTTGGGACTGTGGGGATCATACAATTATAATCAAAAGATGGACGTCATGCGTTTCGAAGTGCCAGCGGAAACAATTATTGGAGCCATATACGAACCGTTCACAATCACGATTGATCAAAAAACGGAAAATGCTATTGTATCCTTGCTCTGGGACAAAACCAGAATCAGTTTTCCTATTCAATTTATCGAAACTAAATAGTTATGCGAATTTTTCTTCTTTGCGTCTCCTTCGTCTATTCTTCGATTTGTCTTTTTAGCCAAAGTGAATTAGCGAAGAGAAATGGCTTTAAGGACATAAAACTTGGAAGCAGTGTTGATAGCGTCAAAGGCGCTGTCCTATTGAAGGATTTTATTGAGAATAAAGAATTTCAAGCAAAACTTTGGGAGGTAGAACATAACGACTACCAAAAAATTGGCACCGTTGAGGTCAAGCACATCGAGCTCAAAACATATAACGGTCTGATTTATGAAATCAACGTCAGCACCGCTAAAGACCCCCAAGTGATGAAAGCCCTGGAAAAATCGTTTGGTAAAGCGATCTACAGCATACGTGACGAACGTTTCTATTGGAGAGCCCCCGATACGCTAAGCTTGGTCTACAAAGGGCATCCCAAAAAAATTGAACTTAGCTATCGTTCTGTTCCTGTCCGGAAACAAATGTTTGCCGACAAGGGAAAGAAAATAGAAGAGATTGCCGATGATTTCTAGTGTTTTTTTTAATTGAGCAATTCAGTAATTACCCTTTGTAACTTATTCTGTAAATCACGCCTGCATAGTCATCGCTAACCAGCATTGACCCATCTGGAAGTAGTAAAACATCCACAGGTCGCCCCCAGACTTTTTGCGTAGCTTCGTCTAGCCAGCCGCTGGCAAAGGTGGTGTAGCCAACAGCCGAGTTTGTGTTGTCTAGCTTTACCAGGCTTAACTTGTACCCACTTTTTTTAGTGCGATTCCAAGAACCATGTTCGGCTACTATAATTTGATTTTTGAATTCGGTCGGGAACATCGACCCGGTATAAAATTTTAGTCCAAGTGGTGCCACATGAGCTCCCAGATTTTGTATAGGTCGACTAAACTCGGAACAAGCTCTTTTATTACCAAATTCGGGATCCTTGATCGTACCCCCATGACAATACGGGTAACCAAAATGCTGCCCCGGCTTTGTAGCGGTATTCAGCTCACAGGGAGGAATATCATCGCCCATCATATCGCGGCCGTTGTCAGTGAACCAGATGTTCTTCGTTTCAGGGTGCCATGTAAACCCAACAGTGTTTCGTACACCACTGGCATACACCTCCAAACCAGAACCATCGGAATTCATTCGTGTAATGGAGGCAAAAACAGGATCTTTTGACTCACAAATGTTGCAGGGGGCTCCGACAGGCACATACAATTTACCATCCGGGCCAAAAGAAATGTATTTCCAGCCATGGTGTTTTTCGGTAGGGAATTTATCGTAGATGATTGTTGATTTGCCTGGCGCAGCTAATTTAGATTCGATATCTGAAAATTTATGAATTTGATTTATCTCTGCTACATACAAGTCACCATCTCTGAAAGCAACTCCATTAGGCATATTTAATCCGGAAGCAATTACCCATTTCTTATCCGCTTTGAAATCTCCATCGGTATCCTTTACGGCATAAACTTTATCTTCACCTCGATTGCCAACAAACAAAGTGCCACCAGGTGACAAGGACATTGATCGCGCATCCTCCACTTCAGCGAAAATGCTAATTGAGAAACCCTTTGGCAGTTTTATCGACTCCAAAGGAAGTTTGGCACTTGCATCAGTAATTGCTGGAAAAGAATTGTCTACAGCAGTTGATACAACTGAATTGTTGGTTGATGTATTATTGCAACACAACGCCACAACTAACAGACTAGACAGCAGAACGGATTTTTGGAAGTTCATCATTTCAATTTTGAAAGCCCAAATTACCAAATAGAGACACACCACCAATCTTTTTTGATTTCTAAATACAAAGAACTTGACAAACGGTCTTGAATGAGTTTTGCAAATAAGCCCGGGTAAGGACTACCAAATAGAAAACAAGAAATAGGTAAAATGGAATTACCTTTACAGGAATTTTACTTAGAATGATTTCCATTTCAAACATATCCTATTTCATTGGTGGTCGGGCACTGTACCAAAATGCCTCCATGTTCATTAAACCAGATGATAAAATCGGGTTGATTGGCTTAAATGGGCGTGGTAAATCAACGTTGCTAAAGATCATCAATGGCGAACTCAAGATAGATTCCGGTTCCATCAGTAAGGCAAAAGACTGTACCATTGGCTTTCTCAACCAAGATCTTCTCTCTTACCAAACCGATGATGCCATTCTTACGGTGGCCATGGGTGCTTTTAAGGAAGCTGTAGATACACAACGTCAACTAGAAAAAGTGTTGCACCAATTAGAAACAGAGTATTCCGAAGAGTTAGTTGATAAGTTGACAAAGTTGCAGGAAAAATTTGAACACCTGGACGGATACACCATGCAGTCCAAGGCGGAGGAGGTGTTGGAGGGCATTGGATTTACTACTAAAGATCTTCACAGGCCGCTGCGCGAGTTTTCAGGAGGGTGGCGGATGCGCGTGATGTTGGCAAAGTTACTTCTGGAGAAGCCTTCATGCCTCATGTTAGATGAGCCTACCAACCACTTGGATCTTCCTTCCATCGAATGGGTTGAAAATTACTTGCGCAACTACGAGGGTGCGGTAGGCATTGTTTCCCACGATCGTACATTTTTAGACAACGTGATTTCTAAAACGGTAGATGTAACACAGGAACAGTTAATTACCTACGAGGGCAATTACACCTACTACCTTCAAGAGAAGGAAATGCGCGAAGAAATTCAACAAGGCGCTTTTGAAAACCAGCAAGCTAAAATACGGCAAACAGAAAGGTTTATCGAACGCTTTCGCGCGAAAGCAACAAAATCTAAACAAGTACAATCTCGTGTGAAGGCGCTGGATAGAATGGATTTAGTAGAAGAGGTGGTGAGCGATAACGCAGCCGTCAACTTCCGATTCACTTTCAAGCAACCGTCCGGACGGCAAGTAGTGACATTGAAGGATGTTTCGAAGGCATACGGCCCATTGGATATATTAAAAAACACAAACGCCATAGTTGAACGAGGAGACAAGATTGCGCTGATTGGCGCCAATGGCAAAGGTAAGTCGACCTTGCTCCGGATAATTGCAAACGATGAGCCTGTAGAAGGAGAACGGACCATCGGCTACAATGTGATTTATGGCTTCTATGCACAACATCAACTGGAATCTCTTCATGTAGATAGTGAAATTCTAGATGAGCTCAAACACGCAGGAAGTGGTAAAACGGAACAAGAACTGAGAAACGTGCTTGGATGTTTTCTTTTCTCTGATGAAGATGTTTTCAAAAAAATAAAAGTGCTGTCGGGGGGCGAGAAGTCAAGGGTGGCTCTCGCAAAAACGCTCATTTCAGAAGCTAATTTTCTATTACTCGATGAGCCTACTAACCACTTGGATTTTATTTCTGAGAACATTCTGATTCAAGCATTGCAACAATACCAGGGAAGCTTTGTGGTGGTGTCACACAATCGCCATTTTGTTAGTCAGGTGGCCAACAAGATCTGGTATATCGAGAACCATGAGATCAAAGAGTACCTTGGCACCTATGACGAGTACGAATATTGGCGCAAGAAAAAAGAAGCCGAAGCCCTCCCACCTCCACCCGCTTCAAAAAAACAAGCACCGAAGCCGCAGGAGAAGTCAATTTCAGTTGCAACAAATCCAAATGCCAAAAAGATTTCAGATTTGAATCGCGAACTGAAAAAGGTTGAGGATGCTATACATCGCGTACAATTAGAAAAGGAGAAAATAGAAGCAGAAATGGCCACACCTGAAGTCTATGGAAACTTCGAAAAACTAAACGATTGTCAGCAGAAGTATGAAAAAGTTGATCTTCGACTAGAAGAAGAGAATAAAAAGTGGGAATCGCTCGCGTTAGAAATTGAAGAGCTAGAAGGGAAATAGAATCCGGGATTCACCGCCATCCAAAACCAATTTGCAGTACCAGTCGATTGAATTCATTTTTGACATTGGTCTCATTATAGACTATTCCTCCCCAGCTTTGGTACTCGAATCTTGAAGAGGTGCTCGTAACTTGATTTTTGTATCCTACTGAAAACTGCATTGTCCATTTTTCGATTCCCAGCTGGTAAGTCAGAGCCGGGTGGATCATTAGTCCGCCATTTTGCTTAAAGTTGGGCAGTGTGTATTCCTGCCTATCGTACCACGCCCAAGAATAACCAGTGTTCAGTTGTAGAAGCAAGCGATTTTTGGTGCCCGCTATTTTTTGTGATAGCTGCAAAAACAAAGGCATCGTTTTCCATTCTTGGTAGCTGTCAGCTCCTATTCCAATTCCGATAGAAAAACCCTTTGTGAGTTGCACGCCATTGATGAGATAGGCAGAGGCTGTCAATTGATTCCCAGTTGTGCAATTACTACACCCTATCTGAACACCGCTCAACAGCGTGCCGAAATAGTGCATCTTGAATTTTGTGGAATCAAGTGTGTGCTGCGAATAAGCTGATTGGATGCTGCAACCAATCAAAAGGAAGACAATTAATCGCATACTTACTCCTTTGAGAAAGTCAGACGACTCAATTGTCTAATATCCTTTGGATTGGAGTAGTCGTATTGATAAATCCCATCTTTGCCGGTCATAATCGCCACATTTTGGTAGGGGATCACATCGTAGGTATTGATGTTTTTGTAGTGAGCCAATTGATTGTCAGAGATTTTTAAATGGTCTGTGGCATCGTAGACCTTTAATCCGTCATCGCCATCACACACAAAAAGATTCTTGTTGTCAATACCCAAACCGTGTGGATTCGTCATGGGATAAATTTTTAACAGCACCGGATTGGTCAAGTCTTTGATGTTAATCACTTCTAACTGATTTGTAAACCCTTGGCAATTGGTTCCAGAACGAAGGGTTACGTAGGCTAGATCGCCTTCTACAACTACTGGGTCACAGCTTCGAACATGCGTATATTGACTGATTCGGTTGGGCTTTTCCGGATCTGCTAATCCATAGATGTACATACCACTTTGTGCTCCAAAAAAGAGATTCCCATTGTGTGGAAAAATCGTTTCAATATCCCACGCAATCATGCTCTTGGTTTTTGCAACTGGATTATTCAACGCCCCGATGCTCACCGAATGAATACTTCCCGCATCTAACATATATAAATAATCTCCTTCAATGGTAAAGCGCGCCATCGAGCCTCCAATGCCGGAAGTAGAGGGATTGCCAGGAGTAGCGGCTGTCTTGACGCTTGATAGTTGTGCAAATGCAACACCCCGATCAAACCAAAATCCACCCCACGGCTGGATTTTGGCCTGACCCTTTGAAGTTGTTACCATTACATTTTCCTTTTGCTCCCAGCTTGTGATGATTCCCTTGACCGGGTCAATACTAGAACCCATTCGATTATACACGGAGAAAATTCCCTCCAACCTTTTTGTGATTTTGATGTTCGCTTTGTCCGTAATGTCAATCGCCAGCAGATCAATATAGCTGTCGGCATAAAGAATATTGCCTTTAACAGCTAAGTCATAGTTTCCTGGAATTGTCAAGAAACCCTGGATGATAGGATTAGCCGGATTTGTATTGTCGATAATATGAATTCCTTTACCGACTTCATTCACAAAAAGCCAATTGTCTTTAATGTAAATCTTGCCAGCTTCTCTGATCGTTTGCGGGGGTGTCAAGCCCACTGATGCTCTGATCTCGGCAGTGGTGGTGTAGACGGGTTCAAAATAGGAATACTTCTGTACAATCTCATAGTTGTCCTCGCAGCCAAATGAGATTAGAAGCAGAATGCAAAACAGAAATCGTGTGATAGAAGTAAGTTTTTTCATAAGTCAGGTGTTTGTATCACTTCGACACACCTGAACTAAAAACAGTTGGAACTAGGGAAACAAAAACGTTCGCACAGACAATGCCAGCTGACCTCTCACATAGCCAAAGGCGCCAATTGCTAAAGAAAGACCACCAAATAGCAACCCCGCCATTAAAAAAGCAAAAAACAAAACAAACCCGACAGGCACGAAAATGAAACGAAAGGGGCTCTCCATATGGCAGTTTTTAAAAGTCAAAGGTCTCACTCCACTTATATCGACACAACGTGGAAAACCACGTATTTCACACGTGGTTTTCCACGTATTTTTCTAAAACATCGCCCTAAACATCCTCTTTTTTCTAAAACAGATACCTAAATCGAAAACCAACATCCCAAATAACTGGAAAGGTCGTCCCAGACTTCAATACGGGATTAAAACCATAACGTAACCCTGGGAGCAACGAGACTCGATAATGATTAGATATGCGGTAGCTTAACTCAGTACTCGCCAGTCCCGTCCAGTTGACGGTTCGATAAGCTGAATTGTCACCTGCTCCTTGGGAATAGCTTGCTAACTTTCCACCTTCATCAATTAATGTGTTTTTCATAAAAAAATCAGAAGAAACGCCAGCATTAAGTTGAAGCCCGATCTTTTTGTCTAGCAAAATAAAACCTGCTTGCAGTGGGATCGATAAAAATTCGTTACTGCTGTTTATTTTATAAGGAGTAGTTGTTGTCAGATTTGAGGAGTTAGCATTTAAGTCGGCTACAAATGCTTGTGCTCTATTGTTGATATCCAAGGAGGCGATATTTGAATTGTAACCAATTGATTGATTCAAGTAATTCACGCCTGTTACAATTACCCAGCGCTTAGCGACTTTCTTTCCAAGATTTACTCCATATGAAAATGCGATTCCCGTTGATGCCTCGCTGTTGTTGGGCGCGGTACTACTGGAAGATGGCACCCCGGTAATTTGAGCCTGTGAAAAATTCGTGGACACAGAAGTATTTGGATTGTAATTGCCAGCTGCGCCCCCGACCGATGCCCACCAACCTCTATCGTCCTTTTGTTCATTTTTAGAAGCTACAGTCGGCTCTTTAAAACGCTTTGCTTGGGCAACCGTTCTGGTTGGTTCGCCCGTTAGCTTTATTTCGACCACTGGTAACTCTTCAGACGAAATCGTAGGACACTCACGCGTTAAATGCGTGAGTCTAAAATTCTCATTTTTTTCGTTTGCAATTCCGTTTTGTTCTTCTGCCGCAACTAGGGAAGCAAGAGCGTTAGAGCCAAAAAGATGACGACTACCTTTCTCTTTTGGAGTCACGTACTTTTCTATACTCTTTCCTTTACTCCCCTTTTCTTGCAAAGAAGATGGCGAATTTTTTTGAATTGAATTTTCCTCAGACAATTTACTGGCGCTTGTGCCATTGATTGCAGTCGTCATTTCTTTTTGAATATTGCCATCGACCAGAGGTTCCTTATCGATAGGTTTACTTTTCTGCACTACAGTCTCTAGCAGCTGTCCCTCTTTGGTCGCCCAATTCCATAAGCCTACACCC
>JABFSY010000452.1 GCA_013140395.1 Cyclobacteriaceae bacterium | reverse complement strand
TTTCAGCACTTCTATTTCCCTTCTCGTAAGTAGAGGCCGGTTGTGCTCTTGCATGCTTTCACGAATCGAATCCTTGCCAAGCCAATACTCTTTTCCCGATGTTGCCGCCCCAATTGCCATTTCAATTTCTTGAAGAGAGGAATTTTTTAATAAATACCCAATGGCACCAGCCTCCTTCATGCTTTGCAAATAAGTAAGCTGATCTAGATTGGTGAGGGCAATTATTTTTAACTCGGGCCATCGCTTTAATAATGCTTGACAAACATCGATGCCACTTTGATCGGGTAGATTGATGTCAAGTAAAACCACATCAGCGGAGTGGTTGACAAAATAGCCAAGGCAAGAGGCAGCATTCATTGCATGACCAACCACCTCTAGCTTTGGCAAATGAAGCAACATACTTCGGATGCCCTCAATCACCATCGGATGATCATCTACAATAAAAATGCGCGTCATGAAAGCGGTATTATTATATGCACCGAAGTGCCTCGACCCGGACTCGATTGAATATCAAGTTCGCCCTTCAGATACTCTACACGCGATCGGATATTTATCCAACCTGCACCAGTCGATAAATTCACTTCCTCACTCGTCATCCCTATACCATTGTCTTCCACCGTTATATTAAGCTCGTTCGCCTGTCGGGCGAGTTGCACGAGCACTTGAGTGGCCTGCGCATGCTTTGAAATATTATTCAATAGCTCTTGGACAATTCGGTAGACAAAAATTTCCGTATTCTTCTGCAAACGATCCGTCAAGTTAATTGATTGAAAATCGATTGTATAAATCTTTGACTGCGCCAAATGATCGCAATAACTTTTTAATGCCTCTGATAGGCCGAACCGTATGAGCACTTCGGGCATCATATTGTGAGCGACCCGCCTCTATTCGGAAATGGACTGATCAAGCAGGTCAAGTGAGCGCTCAAAAACGAGCGCACTATCGGCATCTAAAACGACATTTGATTTCATATTGGCAAAAGAAAATTTAACGCCTGATAACAAACCGCCCAACCCGTCATGTAAATCTTTGGCCAATCGCCCTCGTTCCTCGTCCTGTCCTTTTATGACCGCTTCGCTGGCAAGTAGTTGTTTTTCAGCTTCCAGTTCGGAAATACGACTTTGCTGAAGTGCGTTATCTTTTACAAGTAGCAGTTTTTTCTGTCGGTACGTTCTAAGGCCTAGCCAGAAAACGAGCAACACGGAAATCAACACAGCAGCGAGAACAAAATTTAGTAATCGGCCCTCCCGAATCGTGAGGTCTTTAATCTTAGTTTCATTTTCCAGTTCTTTAATCTGCTGCTCTTTCTTGGCAGATTCGTAGCGCGCTTCCAGTAAATTGATATTAGTCCTACTTTTCTCGCCCACAAGCGAATCATTCAGCACTTCGAATTTTTTTCGAAGGGTAAGTGCCAACGAATAATTCCCACTTTTTTCCTGAAACACCGCAGCTTTAAAATACAAATCTTTCAATTCATACATTGAGCCCAAATCAGTCGCTAATGAAATTCCACGTGTAAGAGCATCTTTGGCAAGTTGGTTTTTGTTGGTGAACGTGTACAGATCAGCCAATCCCATTTGTGCATACATTTCATACTCCGGAGCAGCTTTTTGTACAGAGAGAGAGATTACTTTTTTATAGTAAAGTTCCGCTTCGTGGTACTGGGGAATTTCCTTATGCGCTTCAGCCTGGCCCAACCATCCATCGAGTATCAAAATATAATCTTCCGTGCGAACCCCAATCGCCTCCACGTCCTTAAAATGGGCGAGCGCTTTATCATATTGTTTCAAATAAATTTCGGCATTGGCAATGTTATAGGTAGAGGACGCAATCGCGTAGTCGTTTTTTAGTTCTGTAGCAAGAACCAATGATTTCTCTGCATATTCTTTTCCTTTTTCATAACGCCCCATATTAACAAAAATGGACGCTAGATTATTGCTTGAAATGCGTTGTAATCTTTTATCACCAATCTCCTCTGCGATTTTTTGCGCTTTGAAGTAATTCTCTGCGGCTGTTTCAAAATCAGAAAGATATTGCCACTCGCTACCAATGTTAATATGAGCTGTTGCCAAATCTTTCTTTGATCCAATCTGCTTGTACAAAACAAGTGCTTCCTTGGTTAACTCCAACGCCTCCCGAAATTTGCCACGGTTGTTTAGAATAACAATGGCATTGCTTGCATAAGCAGCCTGACCTTTTATGTAATTCAATTCTTGAGATCTCTTTCGCGCCAGATCGTAATACCACAAGGCCGAATCTGGATTAGAGGCCTCTAGTAGTTCGCCATACTGATAGTATAGCCCGACTCTCGTTGTATCGTCAGGTGACTGTTTAATAATACGCTGTAAGCTATCGGATGGATTCTGTCCGTAGCTACTAAAAACGTACATCGAGCACACTAGAAAGTAGAACCTAAAATTTCTCAACCTGATAAATAGATTATTAGTCCCTTGAACAAAACTAACATTGGCCAATGATAACTGTACGCCCTTTTTGCAATGATTTCTTAAAATCCCCTTTTAAGGGGAGCAATCGACTTATGTAAGATTCCCTAAAAAAGCGAGCCAACAGGAATAAAATCAATCTCCCGAAGAGTTTCTCAGATACTTACCTACACGCGTCTCCAAAATCCCTGTTTTAGGGGATGTAGCTAAG
>JABFSY010000210.1 GCA_013140395.1 Cyclobacteriaceae bacterium | reverse complement strand
ATCTTGCAGCCGTTGTTCAACATGCGCTCGATTGCAATCGTTACAAGACTATTGTTCTCATCGGGTTTAGTATGGGTGGGAGTATGACATTGAAATACCTGGGTGAACGGGGAATGGGGGTGAATCCAGCTGTAAAGACGGGAGTCGTGTTTTCTGTTCCGTGTAACTTAGGAGCAAGCGCGAGCGAGTTGGACAAACCATCCAGAAAATTCTATCTCAATCGTTTTTTAAAAAAGCTTAGTGTTAAGATCAAAGATAAATCGAATCGTTTTCCGGAATTGATCAATGCCGATGGTTTTGATCAAATTAAATCATTCCGTGAGGTCGACAATCGGTACACCGCGCCTTTGCATGGATTCAAAAATGCAGATGATTTTTATGAAAAAGCCTCGTGCGGTCCTTACCTACCAACGATTCAAAAACCAGTACTCATTGTAAATGCATGGAGCGACCCTTTCCTCCCTACTAGCTGCTATCCAACTGATTTTGCCAAATCACACCAATATGTGCACCTGGAAACTCCCAAGTATGGAGGCCATACCGCCTTTTCATTGGCCGGCAAAAAAGAGAACTGGATGGAACTGCGAGCATTAGAATTTATCAATCACAACATCGAATGAGAGTAGTTAGCCAACTATCCTTTTTTTTGGTGGTGTTTGCTATTTCTTGCACGCCCGTTAAAAAAGATAGTGTTAAAACGATATCTGATTCGCTATGGCATGCTCCTGACACTGCAAGCATTTCCAACGACCTCACTCGTTATGGGAGGAAGTTAATCGCCAACACCTCTTTTTATCTCGGCCCTAAAGGGATGGTGGATTCTATTTCTAATGGTATGAATTGTCAGAATTGTCATTTGGATGCCGGCACCAGACCGTATGGAAACAACTTTGGATCAGTCGCATCACTCTACCCAAAATTCCGTGCACGATCTGGTGGAGCAGAAAGCGTTGAGAAACGAGTGAATGATTGCATACAGCGTAGCTTGAATGGGAAGCCACTTGATTCACTCTCAAAAGAGATGCGTGCGTTGGTGGCATATATTACGTGGGTCGGTCACGAAGTGCCAAAGGGAACAAAGGCAAAGGGATCAGGACTTATTGAAATAAAATTTTTAAACAGATCGGCTGATACCCTCAGAGGAAAAAAACTTTATGAAACTCAATGCCGGGTATGTCATCAGAAAAATGGACAAGGGATGATAGCCAGTAATGAAAAAAGTTATGTCTATCCACCTCTTTGGGGTACACATAGCTTCAATACAGGAGCGGGTTTATTTCGGATTTCAAACTTCGCAAAATACATTCGCGCCAATATGCCACAAGGCGCTACTTATGATAATCCCGTACTAACAGAAGAAGAATCGTGGGATATAGCTGCCTATGTTGTCTCTATGCCTCGGCCAAAAAAAGAGTTTAAAGGAGACTGGCCAAAAATTGAAACGAAACCCTTTGATCACCCTTTTGGGCCCTATGCGGATACGCTCAGCGAGGTAACTCATAAATTTGGGCCGTGGAAAAATTCCAAATAATAGTAGTAACAAAACGATCTAAACATTCACATTTTTTGTTTCATCAAAGTACAGACTAGACCAAGACATTCCCACGATGAAATTGACTATTCCAGATAAAACGACTACTATACGCCAAACATTTCCAGTGTTAGAGATGACCTGTGGTGCATGCGCAGTCAGTGTAGAGTCAATATTAAAGAAAACAGAGGGGATAAAGGATGCGGCAGTAAATTATGCGAATCACACCGCCCTCATTGAATATGATCAAAAGCGCATCCAACCGCAGGCGATACAACAAGCCGTGAGAGCCATCGGGTATGACCTTGTCATCGACACCGAGAACGCGCAAATCATTCAAGAAGAGGCTCAGCACAATCAATACGAATCCCTGAAAAGACGAACGATCTGGTCAAGTATTTTATCATTCCCGGTTTTTATGATAGGCATGTTCTGGATGGATATGCCTTATGGAAATTATATTTCAATGGTATTATCGGCTCCAGTGGTATTCTACTTTGGCCGTAGCTATTTTGTTCATGCCTATAAGCAAGCCTCTTTCGGAAAAGCAAACATGGATACCTTGGTTGCGCTTTCTACAGGCATTGCATTCTTGTTCAGCATGTTCAACACCTTCTTTCCGGAATTCTGGCATCAACGGGGCATTCACCCACACGTCTACTATGAAGCAGCAGCTGTCGTGATTACTTTCATCTCGCTCGGAAAATGGCTGGAAGAAAAAGCAAAGTCAAACACTTCTTCTGCCATCAAGAAACTGATGAGCCTACAACCGAAAACGGTGCGAGTTCTTAAAAATGGTTTGGAAGAAGAAATAGCTACTTCTCACGTAATGGTGGGCAATATCATTATCATACGGCCAGGAGAAAAAATACCGTTAGACGGAATAGTCGTTGAAGGCAGTTCATTTGTAAACGAGTCCATGATTTCTGGCGAGCCGATTGCGGTTGAAAAATACGCTGGCGAAAAAGTATTTGCAGGCACTATCAATCAAAAAGGGAATTTTCAATTTGAAGTACAAAAAATAAGTAGCGAAACAGTACTGGCTCAGATCATTAAAATGGTTCAGCAAGCGCAAGGCAGCAAAGCGCCTGTCCAATTAAAGGCAGATAAGATTGCTAGCGTGTTCGTACCGGTTGTGATGGCGATTTCAGTTTGCACCTTTATCCTCTGGATGATTGTTGGTGGAGAAAATGCATTCACCCACGCACTTCTGACCTCCGTGACGGTACTAGTCATCGCATGTCCTTGCGCTCTGGGGTTGGCAACACCCACTGCCTTGATGGTAGGCATTGGCAGAGGCGCGGAAAACAATATTCTGATAAAAGATGCAGAAAGCTTAGAGCAGGCTCATCGGATTTCGATAATCGCACTGGATAAGACCGGAACGATTACGGAAGGAAAACCAACCGTAAAGGATATCCGTTGGTTGGCTCATTCTTCCGCCCAACATCAACCAGCATTATATTCTTTGGAATTAAAATCTGAACATCCTTTAGCACAAGCTATTGTTGATAACTTGACAAGAAACAATATTTCAACGGCACCTATCACCGAGTTTGAAAGCATCACAGGAAGTGGTGCCAAAGCTAAAGTAGCTGGTGAAACCTATTTTGTGGGGAGTCAGAAGTTGATGGTCGATAACAATATTAATTTCTCTGCTGAAGTAAAGTCCCTTTCTCTGGAGTGGCAAACAAAGGCCAATACCATTGTCTACTTCTCTGACTCGGTCAATGTACTAGCAATGGTTGCGATAGAAGACAAGATAAAGGAGTCATCAAAAAGTGCGGTTGCTGAATTGCAAAAAATGGGGATTGAAGTACATTTAGTAACTGGAGACAATGCTCAAACAGCCGAGGCAGTAGCCAGACAAGTGGGAATTCAACACTTCCAATCTGAAATGCTTCCTGCTGACAAAGCGCGGTACATCGAGCAATTGCAAAAGTCGGGGAAAATCGTAGGCATGGTTGGCGATGGCATCAATGACTCACAGGCATTGGCTCAAGCGAATGTGAGTATGGCGATGGGTAAAGGATCTGACATTGCTATGGACACGGCCGCGATGACATTACTCACTTCCGATTTGCAAAGTATACCAAAAGCCCTCAGGCTATCGAGCCGAATCGTGCAGGGCATTCACCAGAATCTGTTTTGGGCATTCGTCTACAATGTTATTGGAATACCACTTGCAGCCGGAATATTGTATCCCTATAACGGATTCCTACTAAATCCCATGATCGCTGGCGCGGCTATGGCGCTTAGTTCGGTGAGTGTAGTAAGTAATAGTTTACGATTAAAATGGATACGACTGTAACAACATCGTTAAATTTGCAGTATGGAAAAGCTACTTTTTAAAACCAATATCAAATGCGATGGATGCATCGCCAAAGTAACGCAAAGCCTCAATGAGGTGGCGGGAGAAAATAACTGGCAAGTAGATATTACGGATCCAGCTAAAATCCTCACCATAATAGGAACTACAACTGCAGCCAAAATTATCGAATCACTTAACAAAGTTGGTTACAAAGCGGAAAAAATATAAACTATATAAAAAACAAAACTTGTGTCAGGTTGAGCTTGTCGAAACCTAGATTACCACAATAAATAGCCTTCGACAGGCTCAGGCTGACAAGATTAAAAATGTTTTTGAGATGGCGACAAAAAGCAAATTAGCGACTCAGCCCACATCGCATAATAACAATATAGATGATAAGTCCGTTATTCCGTCTTCTTCCATCCCGGCCCTCTCACAACTCTTCCCGGTCTTGCATTTGTATGCTCCCCGTTTTCTAATACTTGTGTTCCATTCACAAATACATGAACCATTCCCGTGCTGTATTGATGTGGATTTTCAAATGTAGCATGGTCTGCAATTTTGGTTGGGTCAAAAATAGCGAGATCGCCAAAATACCCAGGCATTAACGCTCCTCGCTTTTGAATCTTTAGATTGGATGCAGGTAAAGAAGTCAATCTACGAATGGCTTCCTCCAGCGAGATCACTTTCTCATCGCGCACATACTTTCCCAGCAATCGGGAAAAATTTCCATAGGCACGTGGATGGGTTGGGGTTTTTAAGAAATTACCCGATGCAGTTGATGATTCCGCATCCGACCCAAAACTAACATAAGGAAGTTGAATTTGGCGCTTCACGTTTTCCTCTGTCATTAGAAAGTAGGCTGTCCCTACACGAGTGCCATCAGTGATCACCAAATCCATTGCAGTTTCTTCGGGCGTCTTACCATAAATTTTGGCTACCTGCCCGAGCGTCTTGCCTGTAAAGTTTCTTCGCAGAGAATCATTGGTGAAGCCCATCAATAATACTTTATCAAAATCGCCAGCCAACATCATTAGGTTTTCCCATTCATTGGTAGGCGTGCGCATTTCTTGCAATGCCTTCTTGCGCATCACCGGGTTTTGCATTCGCTTAATCCATTCTTTTATACCACCTTCCTGTAGCCAGGGAGGCATCGCTGCATCCAAGCCTGTAGCGCCAGCAGTATAGGTATACATGTCAGCAGTGATCTTTAATCCTTCTCGGTTGGCGTTGTCAATCATAGCTATCACAGAATCAATTTTATTCCAGTTGTCTTTGCCACTGAATTTCAAATGGTAAATCTCTGCGGGAAGCTTTGCCTCGCGTGCAATACGGATGGTTTCGTTGACTGCTTCAAAAATTGAATTTCCTTCACTTCGAATATGAGCGATATACATACCGCCAGAAGCGGCTGCCACTTTACTTAACTCAATCAATTCTTCAGTGCTGGCATAATTCGCAGGCGCATAGATCAACGCAGAGGTGACACCCATTGCGCCTTCATCCATCGCTTGCTTGACAAGTGCTTTCATTCGTTCCAATTCCTCTGCGGAAGGAGCACGATTGGCATACCCCAATTCATGAACACGTACGGTAATGGCGCTCACAAAAGAAGCCACATTGGTTGATACACCTTTTCTCTCTAAGCCTTCTAAGTATTGGCCAAGTGTAGTCCAGTCAATCTTATAAGCCCAATCGGGATCGCGCTTCATGGCTTCCTCATCATCTGCCTTCATCTTATCATTCATCGGGCCCATAGAGCCTTCGCCAAATACTTCCAATGTTACCCCTTGACGAATATCACTTTGAGAATTCCCATCAAAAAGCAAGGAGCCCTCCGCATGACTCAACATATTAATGAACCCGGGAGCAACCGCCAATCCTTTCGCATCAATCTCCTTCTTTCCAACCGCATTTTTTAAATCTCCAATGAAGGCAAGGGTATCGGCATTCATTGCTACATCTGCCATCATTCCTGGCTTTCCAGAGCCATCATAAACGGTGCCACCTCGAATGATTACATCATACGTTTGCTTTTTGCAAGATGCCAACGCTACGAACATGGCGATAAATAAAGTCATGTACTTTTTCATGTGCTAATATTTAATTTTTTAGGTCACATGGAATGGCCAGAGCCATTTCATGAGACTACATTTTTAAGATTTACAATTATTCTTATTGTCTATAAATTACTTTCCCAACTAAATTGCCAGTGACATTTCCTTTTGTAAACACTTCTTTGCCATTTACCCAAACCTGCTCAATTCCTTTTGAAACGAGCTGTGGGTTTTGAATGGTTGCCTCATCCTTCACCGACTTTTCATCAAATAATACAAGATCAGCATAATTTCCTACTTTAATCCGGCCACGCTTTTTTATTCCGATCTGATCTGCTGCAAGGCCAGTCATTTTATAAATTGCTTCCGACATTGCAATCGTCTTTTCATCTCGTACGTAATGTCCTAGCACCCGGGTGAATGCACCAAAACCGCGAGGGTGCCTTCCCGCACTCGTTCCATCTGAACAAATGTTGGTGTATGGCCATTTCATCAATTTCTTTACATCCTCCTCATCCATACTAGTAGCTACTATACTCCCGCCACAATCATCATTCTTTTTCCGACATTCGTCTAATCGCTTAATTATTTCGACAAGCATTTTCTCCGGAGACATTTTTTCAAGACTCGCTACTTCAGCCAAACTCTTTCCATTGTAATCCGGATTAGGTCCGTATTTGCTGAAGATAATTCCTTCAGCAATAGTAACTTCTTTTAAAATGAAAGCAGCTTCTTTCTCATCCCTAAAATTGCGCTCAGGAAAAAGAACCCGAATGGTAGATGACCAATACGTATATGGATAAAGATCTGCCGTTATTTCAACTCCTTCCTTTCTTGCTTCATTGAGCAATAGTAATGCACTATCAGCTTTTCCCCATAGCCCACGCATGGCTAATTTAAAATGACTGATCTGTACAGGAACTTTCACTTCGCGACCGATCGTGACTATTTCCTGGAGGGCATCCCAAAAATACCTATCCTCGCTGCGAAGGTGACTAATATATCTTCCTTTGTAATCCGGCAATACCTTAGCAAGTTGAAGCACTTCTTCTTTCGAAGAATAAATGCCGGGATCATATTCCAGACCTGTAGACAAACCAAAAGCACCTGCTTCCATATCGACCCGTAAAAGTTTGACCATACTGTCAATTTCTGATTGGGTTGACTTACGTTTGAAGTAATCTCCAAGTACCCGATCTCGTAGTGTATTATGACCACTGTAAGAGCCCACGTTTACGGCCACCGGACTATCGATAAGCATTTGAAAATATTTTTTTAATGGTAAATCGGATCCACCATCTTGCCCTACAATAATGGTAGTGATTCCCTGGCTTACTAAAGCCAGCCCGGAAGGATCTTCACTTAAACCCCTATCGTGATGGCTATGGGTGTCGATAAACCCAGCAGCGAGAATCAACCCATTTCCATTCACTTCTTTTGCACCAATGGCTTTGGAAAGATTCCCCACAAAAGCAATGGTATCAGCATTGATGGCCAGGTCGGTAACAACCCCAGGATTTCCAGAACCATCGAACAACATTCCACCGCGAATGACAACCTCGTACTTCTGCTTCTGGCAACCCAAACACAAAAAAGCGACTATGGAAAAAAAAATCTTGGTCATAGTAAATCAATTAGCAGAAGAAATGTAGCGAAATGAATGACATTTATCAATGCAAAACTTAAAATTGCAGATACTGTTTTCCTATATTGGTAGCCTCTACCGAATTCCATGCAAACCACTTCTCATCTCCTCCTGATACGTCCTGCTAAATTTACCTTCAATACGGAGACAGCTGTAAACAACGCTTTTCAATCTGTCAAGGATATCGATGCGCAAACAACGGCCTTGCAAGAATTCGATGGCTTGGTAAAAGTGTTGGAACAAAACGGTATGGATGTCACGACCGTTAACGATACCGAAGAGCCGCATACGCCCGACTCAATTTTTCCCAATAATTGGATCTCTTTTCACGATAGTGATCAGATCGTGCTGTATCCAATGTATGCCCACAACAGAAGTTTGGAGCGGAAACCACACGTCATTGAAAAGCTTAAAACAAAGTTCAATGTAGCTGATGAAATTGATTTATCGGTTTATGAGTATAGTCAAGTCTATTTAGAAGGAACCGGAAGTATGGTGTTGGATCGTGAAAATAAAATTGCTTATGCTTGCCTTTCTGAACGCACAAATTTAAATGTACTAAAAGATTTCTGTGACCAACTAGGGTACAGACCTATTGCGTTTACTGCCACCGATTCAAAAGGCCTTCCCATCTACCACACCAATGTGATGATGTGCGTGGCCGATCAGTTTGTGGTCATCTGTCTGGAATCGGTAAAAGATATAGATGAGCGCGATAGCCTGGTTGGGTTGATCAAGAACACCAAAAAAGAAATTATTGACATCTCATTTGACCAAATGAACCATTTTGCGGGCAACATGCTACAAGTTGAAAACGCGAACGGGACAAAGTTTCTGGTAATGTCTTCGCAAGCCTATCAATCACTCATGGAAAATCAGATTGCTAAAATTGAATGTTATTGCCAAATTCTTCATTCTAATCTGGCAACTATTGAAAGAAATGGAGGCGGAAGCGCCCGTTGTATGATAGCCGAAGTATTTTTATCGCAAATCGAAAAGGGTTAATTGGTAACGTGAAGTGTACACCACTTAAAACGTTAAACCGTCAAAGTGTTTTCGCCAATAAATTCTTTAGTATATTTAAACACACAACCCTTAGATATGCTTCAATCACCCTACTTACAATCAAATCCGAACTTACATATTTTTCTACCAATCTTTTATATAGTTTGGAGTGACGCTGTACTCACGCCCAGTGAAATAAAAGCGATCAAAGATTCTATTGGTCAGCAAAAACGGCTTAGTGAATAAGAGAAGAGATTTTTGCTAGACCAAATCAACCCCACTCATCCACCCTCACCCGATGAATTCAGAGATTGGCTCACGGAGATTCGAAAGTCGCTGGACACCATTCCTACCTCCTCCAACCCTAAAC